>CAMFIS010000028.1 GCA_945952345.1 uncultured Fimbriimonas sp. | reverse complement strand
AGTGATGCAGCAAGCCGGTATGGCCATGCTCGCTCAGGCGAACCAGTCTGGTCAGTCCGTTCTCTCGCTGCTCCGCGGCTAAGAGAACCCTGGAGTCTGACTCCAATCAAAGCCCTGCCATTAGGCAGGGCTTTTGAGTTTATGCCACCTTTCGAGTTCTCGGAACAAGGAGGCCGTCCGAACTTTGCTGCCCAGCATCGTATGATATTTTCGACTCTCGAATCGAAAGGTCGTTCCGGACCGGAGTTCGAGCGCAATCCAACCTCCAAGACCGATGATGGTGTGGATGTTCCGCTGCCGACTAAGGTGGACAATGTCGGTCCGATTGAGAATCAAACCGCCGTCCTCCGTCACAATATCCAACCGATCTTCGTGCATGGTCAGCATTCCAATCTCGGCATGAGCATCGAAAACCGTTGGGGCCTTACGGTGGACAAAACCAATCAACTCCCCTTTGGACTCAGTTAGGCACCTCAATTCTGCTTCGATTTTTCGATTTTCAAAGAAACCCCACTGGTTGACACCAAGGTAGGTCATCGCGAGCGCGGCGACGAGCCGGCCCAGGATGGGCAGTGGCGTAAGTGCAACAAACGTTGCCGCCCCAGCAAACAAAGGAATCGCGTTTCCGAGAACCTGTCTTCGGGTTGACCAAATGCGATTCGCCACGTGCTCATGTTACACTTGTATAAGGATGTCAACGGGCAAATTGGAGGTGATCAGCATCATTCCTGGCCCAAAGAATGTGGCCAGGTTCGTGCAGCGATTTGGTCAAAACGAATACGGCATCGTCACGTCGCTCAACGACGCTCAGCTTCCGATGCTGCGATCTCAGCTCGACGACAAGACTCTCGTCGATGTCAAATCATTCGGCGAAGTCGTCCGTCAGGTCCACCTCCTCACGGGCAAGACACCCCGGCGAATCGCAACCTCGAGGCAGATTCTGTCTGCCCTCGCCATCGTTTGCTCGGAACTGGGGTCAGGAAGTATCTATCGTAAGGTCGCCGAAATGCCTGGTTTCCATGAGGCACTGCTTGAAGTCTTTCGCGAAGTGAATCATTGGGGACTTGTCGGAGTTCATCAGGAAGCCATCCGCAACTTCGTTCGCCAACATCCGGAGCAAGTAAAGGTTTCGGAACTCCTAGAGATTTTCGACCAGGTCTTGGAGATTCTTGAGCGGGCGAACGCCACCGTCGTCGCCCGACTCATCGACGAATGCCTCGATTCCACCATCGACTCGGACGGGCAAGATTCGCGGATTCAGATCTTCATGGGTAGCACCGTGCACCCGATGGCCATCACCTGGATTCGCTGGCTGGTGAGCGAAGGTGCGGATGTTCAGGTCATTCTGGATCGCCATGCGACCGACGGAGATATCTTCCTCCTCTCTCGGCTGATCGCCGACCAGTTCGACGCCAAAGTCATCGAGCCAGGTGAAGGCAACCGCCTCATCAACAATCTCTTCGCCAAGTCTGAACACCTTGGCGCAGACCTCGATTGGGTGGAAGTCCATTGTTGTGGCGACCCGTTGGCGGAATGTGAATGGGCATTGCGAAAGTGTCTCGAAGTTGGCGACTTTGGCAAGACCGCCATCTTCGCCCGGACCCACGATCTGTACGGACCCCTGCTGCTGCATGCTGGCGACAGTCTCGGCGTGCCTATCGAATCTCGGCGCCGAATCCCTCTGCTCGCGAGCGGGTTCGCCAAGATCACTCTCATGCTCCTCGAAATCTTAGCCAAGGATGATGTAAGACTCCTATCCGAACCGCTGGCGACTTCGTATTTTGGCATCGGCGAGGTGATGGACATGCTTGCAAGGGTTCACGAGGCGAGTGGCAATGACTGGGATTTGCTGCGTGCGACCCTATCCGAACAAGAAGGTCTCGAAGAATACATCGTGCAAGTGCTTGAGCACCTATTGAACTTTCGAGTTCAGGCTCTTGACCGCAACCGCGACGCGGCTGCCTGGCACGCCGAGCTCAAGACTTTTCTCGAGACCGCACCATGGCTGGATAACGCCCAAGAACGCGATATTCGAGCTCAGACTTCCCTGCTCTCCAACTTGGCTCAGGATGCATCCATTCAGCTCGTACGAAATCCGGAGCCTATATCCTTTCAGACTTGGCTCGTTCACGCTCGCGGTGTTTGGGACCTCAGCGATGTCAGCGTGCCGCACTCAGGCGAGGGTGTGCTGCTTGTATCGAATCCAGAAGAACTTGGAGAAATCGACACGCTGATCGTTCTTGGCATGCTCGAGGGTGCATTTCCTCGTCGAAGGTCGGAGAACCCGATCCTCAACGATGACCTTAAAGAACGAATCTCATCGGTGCTTCCCAATCCTCCGCTAAATACTTCGTTCGATATTGCCCGATCTGAACGAGATTTGTTCTATCGCGTTTGCGCCTCTCCTTCGAAAGGGCTGTACTTCAGCTATCCGATGTCTGATGGCGAATCGGATAATGTCCCTGCGTTCTACCTTGCCGAAATCAGCCGAATATGTGGAATCGGTCTACCAGTAGTTCATCCTCGCCGCTACCTCACTCCACCGGCGGACGAATGCGTGACCGAACGTGACAAGGCATTAGTAGCTCGTATGGCTAATACGAAGCTTCTTTCGGTCGACAATGAAGTTAAGGAGCCGGAAGCTGTCGAAATTGTGCGATTCGACATGCACAATGTCGAACCACGCTCGATGCGTTCCATGCTGGAATGCAATTTCAAATTTGCTGCCGAACGACTGCTGCCGAAGCAACAACAATCCTTCGACCATTGGGGCTGGATGCTAGAGATTCCTCGCCGAGCCAACCTCTTGCGCATTCCCGACCCGAGGGCGGCGCGAGCTGAGATGGACCGCGTGCTGAACGAATATATGGATGAGCTTCGACCTCGCTTGCCCGCTTGGGAGTTCGACATGATTTACCACGGAGCGCCGCGTCTGCTGGATGGTCTGATCGAGCGGGAATTCCACTCCCGAGAGTTGTGGGGTCGGAATCCGGCAAACACATCCGTCGGGCTGAATTTCTCCGATCCTCGCCTCAATCCCGTTCGGTTTGGTTACCACCTCCGAGGAACGATCGATGGACTTACCGATGACAACGGAGTCCGGACATTGCACCTCTACCGTAGGACTCCACCCAAGGACGCGAAGGAAGACTCGCTGCGACGCTACTTGGCGGAATACGGGCTTTATATTGCCGCCGCATGGGAGGAAGTTCGCGAAGTACGGATCGAGATCGATGGACTTGCCGAGCATCGGACAACCCTGCTTTTCTCCGAATTCCAGACCTTAGGGCGGGAAGGCGAACAGTATCTGGTACTCAACCTGGCCAAGCAATGGGGTAGCAAGAAGGAATTGGCCGACGACCTGAAGGATTTACTTCGGATTCCGAAGCATATTGCAACCTCGGGACAGATGACTGCGAGGCCGGGGGACCATTGTCAATTTTGTTCGTACTCCGATCTATGCCGACAGGCTCCAGGTAGTGCTGACGACTTCTTCGAGGTGGGAGGCGTGATTGGAACGTAAGCCCACCGAAGAGCAACTTCAGATTATTGCTCAGGACACCGGGTCGTCCGTTGTGGTTGCATCGGCCGGTTCCGGAAAGACCTACGTCGTGGTTGAACGGTATCTGCGATTGCTGCGCGAGCATGGAGTTCGTCCTTCACAAATCCTGACGATCACGTTTACGAACAAGGCAGCGGCAGAAATGAAGCGGCGAATTGTCGATCGCTTGATCACGAGCGAGATGTACGAGCAGGCTCAGGAAGCGGAAACCGGTCCCATCCAAACCATTCACTCGTTTTACGAGAAGATTCTTCGAGAGAACAGCGTTGAGGCGGGTATCGACCCCAAGTTTGAATTGGCCAGCGGCGGCGAGTCAGACCGAATGAAGCGCGATGCAGTTCGGCATGTGATCAACACAGTCGAGGAAGACTCCAATGGACTGATCTCCCTGTTCATCAAAACGACGGTTGGCAAAGCTGAGTACGGGCAAGTTGGCGCGTACGACAAACTCGAAAGCGAAACAATCCGGGTCTTGAACAATTTCCGCAGCAGCGGACATGAGCCGAACTTCTTCGACAACCTCTACGAATCTGCTGAGAAGTTTTTGTCGGTCACCCACCAGCGCTTAGTCGGACATCTGCCGGAATACATGCGAAATGCGATTGCGGATAGTCCGAACGTTCCCTGGCGCGACACCGCTTATGCAGAGGCAGGCAAAATCAAAGGGGAGAAATCGAAATACCCGTGGCTCAAGGATCGTCAGGAAGACGAACTATTGGCGGCAAACCTTACCTGCGGATTAGCCCAGCTTGCCCTCCGTGCATGGGTTGCCTACGAGCGACTGCTGGCCGAGAGCAGGGCCATTGATTTCGATGGACTTGAGAGCCGGGCCGTGAGACTCGTGGAGTCTTCGAAGTCCGTTTGCCAGCGCCTTTCGCGACAATATGTGCACGTCATCGTCGATGAATCGCAAGATCTAAATCCGAACCAGTTCCGACTGTTCGACGCCATCGAGGCGCAATCCAAGATGCTTGTCGGAGACGGTAAGCAGTCGATCTACGCTTTTCGAAATGCCGACGTTACCAATTTCAACCGCCGGGCACAGCAAGGGTATCTGAAGCTTTCCAAGAATTTCCGATCCAACCAGACGATCATCGATATGGTGGACGTGGTCTTTAGTCAGGCTTTCGGCAGAGATTATTTCTTCTCCAGCGTCGAAGTCGACTTTGATGCGAAGCGAACATTTGCCAATGTTGAACGCTTGCACTTGAGTTCCAAGGCAAACTGGCATGAACTGGCAACCTATGTTCGCTCGATGCAGCTTCAAGGTAAGTCGCTCAATTCGATCTGTATCCTCATTCGGCGCCACCGGGATGCCGAGGCAATTCAGGCGGCTCTTAGGAGGCAAGATATTGGTGTGCGCATGAACGCGGGACAGAGCTCCTTCTTCGCCCGTTCGGAAGTTCGCGACCTCGTGAATGCACTTTTGGCCGCCACCGCAAAGTCCAACGAGTTCGCTTTGCTCGCAACCCTTCGTAGCCCCATCGTCGGACTTACACTCGACTCGATCGTGCTCCTGGCCAAGTCGTGGGATCGCTCACTTCTTCCGGTGGAAGAGATCTTGAAATTGGAAAAGTTTGAAGAGTGGTTCAATCCCCTGCGGGCGTTAGTCGACCATGTCCCCGCGTCGGAAATTCTCTCGCGAATCATCAATCAATCCGACCTCTTCCTCAATTTCTTGAGCCTCTCGGAAGGTCGACGCAGAATCGAAAACGTACGAAAACTACTCCTGCTCTCGATGAACTCTCCCGAGCTTTCGGCCCGCCAGTTTGCCGAGCGAATCCGCACGATCGAGCGTTTGCGCCACGACGAAGGCGATGCCGCGACGACCGATGAATCGGAGGAGTTGGTCACCCTCATGACCATTCACAAAGCGAAAGGATTGGAGTGGGATACCGTGATCATTGCTGACGGCATGGACCACAAATCCCCGCCAGTTTCTTCGCCCGTGTTCGATGCCGAGTCGGGTTGGTTGGGCTATTGGCAGAAGGGTAAGAGCACCTACGCCGCCGAGTACATCAAGCATTTGAAGCAAACCAAGGAGAAGGAAGAGCTCAAACGGCTGCAATATGTCGCGATGACTCGGGCTAAGAATCATTTGGTTCTGACCACCTGGGGCGACTCCAGTGTCGGTCTCATCGGGCTGGTGAAAAACTCGATCGGCAACGATAGCTTCGAGTCGCTCACCACTTGGAAGCCGTAGACCAGGTATACCAAAGGCAACCGTGGCAGTCTCCGTCGGCATCGTTCAGTTCTCTCCAGACAAAGGAAAGCTCGAGAGCAATCTCGATCGAATCGCCGAGCACCTCATTCAGTGCAGCGAAGAGAAAATTCAGCTTGCGGTTTTTCCTGAGACCAGCACAACCGGTTATTTCCTGGAAGGAGGCGTGGTCGAGCTTGCGATCACGGCCGATCAGCTAACCCAGAAACTCCAAGACCGAATTGAAGGCAAGATGAAAGGGCCGATCGAGTTTGCGCTCGGATTTTACGAGGTCCTCAACGGCAACATCTACAACTCGGCGGCGTTTTGTCGGTTCAATGGAAGCCGAATTCAATGCCTGAAGACTTATCAAAAGTTCTTTCTTCCGACTTACGGAGTGTTCGACGAGGATCGGTTCGTGTCGAAGGGCACCGAATTATGTGTACTCGATACTTCGATCGGTAAGACGTCTTTGATGATTTGCGAAGACGTGTGGCACTCGGTTTTTCCGACGCTGAACGCGGTGGCCGGCGCGACCGCGATGATTATTCCTTCGGCCTCTCCAGCTCGGGGATTCCGCAGCGAACACATCGAGAATCATGAGCGTTACCAGCGGTTGGTTCGGGCGATCTCCGAAGAGCACGGCGTGTTTACGCTCTTGGCTCAGCTCGTCGGCCATGAAGGCGGCAAGGGATTCGTGGGAGGTTCGATGATTTGCGACCCGCTTGGGCGAGTACTCGTCGAAGCTCCGGTCGGTGTCGAGGCGATCATTACAGCCGATCTCGACCTTGAGATGGTGCCGATTGCACGAGCCCAGACTCCGCTCATCTCAGACCTTCAGGGCAGTTGGCACAACCTCCTCAAGATTGCGAATCGGATCGACTAAGGGGCACCAGTCCCCCAGTTAGTTCGCTATCTTCCCATTCGTACACTCCAGCATAACGGCCATGCGATCCTCCCTGAACGATCCAGGTATTCCCTATTTTCTCTGGCTGCAGAAGAACCGTATGAGAATGGCCGCCCGCGATGACATCGATATCGGGACATTTCTCGGCCAAAACTCGATCTTGAGAAACACCGATATGAGTAAGTGCAACTAAGATATCGACGTTTGGTCGAAGCTCTTTTGCAACCCGCATGGCTGTCTCAATCGGTGGTTCCCAAAGGTATGACCACGCCCCGGAAGTCTTCATACGAGGAGTTGCCATTGCCACCATGACCCCAAAGATTCCGACGCGGATGCCGTTGGCATCGATCACCATGCTTTCTTGGTTTACAGGAGTTCCTCCTTTCGGATGCATGTTCGCAACCAATAGCGGGTGTCGGCACCCTTCGATCTTCTTCTGAAACGCAGAAGCCAAGGGGTGGGTTTCCCGATTCCCTAGCACGGAGGCCGTGCAACTCAGGTCTTCAAGAATTCTCCAAGCCGGGTCAATGGCCAACGGAATGCCAAGGTTGCCGGTCTTGATCACGTCTCCACAATCGAAATAGGCATCCACCTCCGCACGCAGAGGTTTCAGCTTCGCGGCCGTTCCCGGCGTGAGGCTTCCATGAAAGTCGTTGGTATGAAGAAATCGAAATTTCATTCGGGAACCTGGCGTGAGCGTTTTCTGTATGAATATACTGGATTCGTGCGCTCACGCACAGGAAGCAATTTCAAATGAAAAAGGTAGTTTTGACGCTTATCTCCGTCGCACTGGTCGCGGGCGCATTTGCCCAAGGTAAGACCAAGGCCATGACCTGCGCGGTAATGCCCTCCGATAAGGTCGACATCGCCAAGCAGACCAAGGCCAAGCTGTACTCCGATTACAAGGGCCGACGATACTTCTTCTGCTGCCCAGCATGCAAGCCATCGTTCGACAAGGATCCGGCCAAGTACGCCAAGACTGCACCGAGCATCCCCACGCCGAAGCCAGCTAAGAAAAAATAATTGTCATCCTATGGCACAAAGCCGAACCCTCTCAGGGTTCGGCTTTTTTGTGCCGCCCCGTCGAAGCGTTGGACAGGTACCCTTTAAGGAATGCGGGTCGGAGTCATCGCCGTTCAGGGCGATTTCAGCAAACACATCGAAGCTCTTCAACGCCTCGATATTCCGAACCTGGAAACAAGTGAAGTTCGGACTCCCGGCGATCTCGCCCAAGTCGACCGCGTCATACTTCCCGGCGGCGAGAGCACGACCGTTGGCATCCTCATGCAAAGGTTCGGGCTCGGCGATGCACTCATCCAAGCGGGAAGAAGTGGCATGCCGATGTGGGGCACGTGCATGGGCATGATCATGCTGGCCAAGGAGGTTGAAGATCGAGATCAGTACAGCCTTGGTTTGCTGGACATCACCGTCAAGCGAAACTACTTTGGCGCACAGGTCCACAGTTTTGAGGATGAAGTCGTGATCCAGGGCATCGAGACCCCTGTGACCGGTGTTTTCATCCGGGCTCCCATCGTGACACGAATGGGCTCGGGAGTATCTGTACTTTGTGAATACGAAGGAACCGTTGTTGGAGTCCGGCAGGGATCGATTATTGGCACGAGTTTCCACCCAGAGTTAACCGAAGACACCCAACTCCATCGCTGGTTTTTGACCCTTTAGAAAGAAGGTGCCCCGGCCTTGGGGGACTCGGCGCGGGGCGTGGGGGGAGGGAGATAAAGTCACCTCGCGGTGACTTAACTTATTCAGTGCTTTCAGTTTTTGCGTAAACCTTTCGGTTCACACTTCGTTTGACGAGGGCCCCTATGCAAGGTTCCAGTGGGCAGCGTTTAGCGACTCTCACAAAGAGCTTTAGGTTCAAATCTTGTAATCCGAAAGTCCCAATTAGCTTCCGGTCGTATCTTGATTCCGGCGGATATCTTCCTGGGTACCTTCGATGAGATCCTTCAGATTATCTGTCCTCGCCTCAATGAATTCGTTTCGAGCCGCCCGAATGATCAGTGCCGCCCCTACGCATGCCATCGCGAAGCAGAACACCGAGAAGAGAACCAAGACGGCGCCTTTTGTGACAAAGTCCAGCTTCACCGCCGTCGTGGCATGCGAACCTGGCTTGGAGCCAATGATCCACGGCCATGCGAGGGCCGGAACGACGCCAAGGACAATAAAAAGCCCGGTCAGCGGTTTGAGGGGAATTCGGCTAAGATTGATTTCACACCTTCCTCGAGCGAGGATGCCCGCAGCAGGTAGCTGCCTACGACGAAGACATTTGCTCCCGCTTCGATGACGGCCGGGAGCGTTTGGGGATCGACCCCTCCATCGACTTCGATATCTACGTCCGGGCGTCGACGGCGTACTTCTCGAATCTTTTCGAGAGTGGACGCAATGAACTTCTGTCCTCCCCACCCAGGGTTTACGGTCATGATGAGGACCATGCCGACGTCGTCCATGACCGCATCGATAGCGGAGACAGAAGTTCCGGGATTGATTGCAATACCCGCCTCGATTCCTTGAGCTTTGAGCGACTGGATGAGTCGATGACAATGCACGGTGGCCTCAGCATGAAAGATGATGCGCTTGCAGCCGGCAGCAATAAAGGCATCGAAATGCTTTTCGGGAGTGAGCGTCATCAGGTGGGCTTCCATCATCGCATCGGTGTGGAGCCGAAGGTTGCTGGCAATCACATCACCAAAGCTGATGGGGGGCACAAACTGGCCGTCCATCACATCGAGGTGAATAACATGCGCGCCAGCAGCGACGAGACGCGGTGCGTCTTGCGAGAGGCTGGTCAGGTCAAAGCTTAAGATTGATGGGGCGAGCTGATACGTCACGGGTTCTTCTTAACTCCTGGCTGCACGATCACCGTGTCCTTCAAAACTTCGTCGCAATAGATGCGAAATGTCGCTTTCTCTCCATGTCCTACTTTTTGCACTTTGATTCGATCACCCTCTTCCATTCGATCCGTTAAAACTGTCTTGTTTCCATCCGCGTCCTCCATCTCGACACGAACATCCACGCGTCCGTCCAGCTTCTTAAGCTGATAGTCCAGCTTGAACGTGTGGGCCATGTTGGTCGAAGCCTCATCCGACTCTCCCGGCAAACTTCCTTCCGAGTCATCCGGCGTAGCGGCAATCCAAATCTGGATTTTGCTGGATCGGGGGATCAGTTCGTTTGGATCGGGTAGTTGCTTTACGATGGACCCCGCCGCGTGATCGTAATCCGTCACACGCATCGGCTTGCCGTCCAGCTTCAGATTCTCGACGAGCAACGCAGTTTTGGCTTCGTCCGCGGTCATTCCGGTGAGATCGGGGACCTTCACCATTTTTGTGCCCGAGCTTTCCCAAACGTTGATGGTGCCACCTTCGCGGATCATGGCTCCTGCTTCGGGACTCGTGCGGAGGATTTTGCCAATCTCGACGCGCTCGTTGGACTCTTTGCCTGCCACACGCACCGTCAATTTAAGCTGTTTGACCTGATCGCTCGCCATCGTGCTTTGCAGGCCCTTCAGGTTCGGAACCTTCACTTCTCGCGGCTTTTGCTCGAGGTACATCACCAAGCAGACGCCGAGCCCTATGATGGTGAGGACACACAGTCCGAGGATGGACATGACCCAGGACGGCACGTCTCGCTCTTGCCGCCTTTGCTTTCGCTTTTCGAGAATCTCTTCCCGGCTAGGCTTGCTAGGATCTTCTTTCTTTGGCGTGCGAAGTGGCTTGGCTGGCTCAACGATGAGAGACTCGCCCGCAACCGGAGCCTTGGCTGTTGGAACTCGACCGAAGCGAAGTTGGTCGGTGATGGTCCGGAGTTCGGACAGGACTTCCTTTGCAGTTTGATATCGTTGATCGGGGTTCTTCGACAGGAGCTTATTGACGACGGACTCGACGGCGCTCGGCACTGAAGCATTGATACCCCGAAGACTGGGCACCGGGCTCGTCAAATGCCGCATGGTCGTGGCGCTGGCCGATTCGCCCGCGAAGGGCACCCGACCGGTAAGCAGCTCGAACAGGATGACTCCGACGCTATACAAATCGGATGACATGCTTGGCCGTTGGCCCGTGCAGACTTCCGGGGCGAGGTACGGCGCCATCTGATTCAGAACGGCGACCCCCGCCGTCCGGCTCGATGAGTACGCTTTCCAAATTCCAGGAAGCTGGACCTTTGCGCTGCCATCATGGGTGGCGATGATATTGTGAGGACCAACGTCTCCGTGGGCGATGCCCGACATGTGAATGCCATCCAGTCCTTCGAGAATGCCTATTACGGTGGCTAACGACACCGGCACGGTAAATGGAGCGAAACGCTTGATCCTCTCCGTCAGCAGCGAGCCCTTCGGCATTTCGGAGATGACGTAGTGCTGGCCCGAGTCCTCGACGATCTCGTAGATCGATTCGACGTTCGGGTGATTGATCTGGATCTCAGGCAAGAGTCCAACGAGTGAATTGATAAACTCCGGTTCCGCATTGAAGGGCATGCGAACTTGGCGGATTCCGACGTTGCGACCATTGAGCCGATCGCTCGCGGCAAACATGGTGAATATGGGGCCATCTGCGACTTGCGCGCTAACTTCGTATTTGACGGCAAGGGTCTGGCCGATCATGATCCCTCACCTTCGGTAGGCGGCTTGCGCCAAGCGAAGAATATAACCGCGGCCAAGAGAATGAGCGAGAGAAACTTGATCGGCGGTTGGTCCATTTGCTGCGCAAACTGTCGCTGCTTTTCCAGGCCACCGGTGTATGAAGCCATGTACGCCAAATTGCATGCTAGCAGAAAGAATCCGACGATCACCGCGACCAGAATCCGAGCACGCTCAATACTCATCGAGCACCTCTCTCACAGCCATCTGGTCGACATTGGGCATGAGGGCGCATTGACCAGTTCGACTGACTAGACTCATCGTCAGCTCACCCGAAGATGACTTTTTGTCTTTGCGCATCAGCTCAATGATGCGATCTGAATTCTTGAGTTCAGGCGCTCGGAACAGCAGGCCATGGCTAGCGATGACGTTTTCGACTTCGGCGGTGAAGCCGAGGTCGGCAAAACCGATCTTCTCCGCAATTTTGGTCTCAACGATCATGCCCAAAGCGATGGCTTCTCCATGGGTATAAACACTGTAACCCGTTATTTGTTCCAGTGCGTGGCCGATCGTGTGCCCAAAGTTTAATTGGGCGCGGAGGCCAGTGGTTTCGAATTCGTCTTCCTGCACCATTCTCGCCTTGATCTCGACGCATCGGCGAACGATGTCCGGTATCCGCGGGTCCTGAAGGGTAGTCGGTTCGCTTCGCAGAAGTTCGACCAAGGGAGCATCTTGGATGAATCCGTACTTGATGACCTCGGCAACTCCACACCGGAAGTCACGGCTCCCCAAGGTTCTGAGCAGCGAAGTATCGATCTGCACATGGGTTGGCGGATAGAACGAGCCCACCAGATTTTTGCCCTCGGGTAGGTCGATGGCAGTTTTCCCTCCCACGGAGCTATCGACTTGGGCCAGCAGTGTCGTTGGAATCTGGACATATGGCACGCCACGCATGTAGGTGGCGGCCGCGAAGCCTACGAGATCGCCGATAACTCCGCCGCCAATGGCGACGAGGACCGTCTTTCGAGTTGCTCTCCGCTCGACCAATTGGCTACACAACTTGCCGTACTCTCCCAGAGACTTTGTCTGCTCGCCAGGAGTGAGGATGATGGGATTACGGCCGGCGAACAGTTGGGGAAGCGCTCGGTAAACGTTTTGATCGGTAACTAGGATTCCATCCGGCACTTGAACCGGTTGGAAGAGAATCTCATATTGCCCTGTGGAGTGAGATACGATCATGATTCGGCGGAGAATTCTTGAATGATCTTCTGAACGATACCATCTTGGTCGAGCGTATCGACGTCGATCGTGAAATCGGCTCCTTCGTACCGTTCCGATCTTGAATCGAGAATGTTCTTCAGGCTCTGTTCCCAGTCGTCGGAACTGAGGAGCGGCCGCTTTTTCTTGCTCACTTGGAGTCGGCGAATAAGTTCGTCGGGACTAGATTTGAGATAGATCACCCGGCCGATTTGGCGTAGATGCTCATAGTTTTTGTCTCGTAGAATAGCCCCGCCACCGGTAGCAACCACGATAGGTTCCTCTTGGAGCTCGCAGATGACAGCAGTTTCGTGATCTCGAAAAGCATCTTCGCCGTAGAGTTTAAAGAATTGGGAGATAGGACGCCCAAGTCGTTTCTCTATCAGTTTGTCGGTGTCGATGAATTTGCGGCCCGTTTTCTCGGCAAGGAGTTTTCCGATCGTAGTCTTCCCTGCCCCCATCATTCCGATCAATATCCAGGCTCGCATGTCTTGAAAACAAACCGGGTAGCGTTTGAGTGAACGCTACCCGGCAAGGTGATTGTAGGTTTCTAGCTAGGGAACGATTCCCGCTTCGGAGTCATCAAGAATAACCGGGGTTACGAAGATCAGCAATTCGTTTGCCGATCGACCTTTGACCACTTTCTTGAAGAACTGGCCGAGGATCGGAAGATCGCTCAGGACCGGAACTCGGTTAACCGTGGTGTTCGTGCTTTCCGCATTCAAACCACCGATAACGATCGTGTCTCGGTTCTTGACGTTGACGACTGCTTGAACCGCTTGGACCGCGTTGATCGGCAAGTCGAAGTTCGAACCAGAGGTCGTGGTTACGGATCGGCTGCCAACCGGAGTGGTCACCTGCGGGGACAAGCCCATTGTGATGGTGTCGTCACCATTGATTCGCGGGGTGATCGAGAGCGATGTACCGAGAATCTGCTGCTGCGGCGTAACGGTGGTAAGGAAGCCGCCGTTGGTCGCAATCGTCTGCGATGTGAGGATCCAGTCCGTCGTGAACGCCGTAACCGTTGCCGGTGTGTTGTTCATCGTTCGAAGGATCGGAGCCGTTACAACTCGACCGCTGCCTTCCGACAGTCGGGTTCGAAGTCGGATAACTGCATCGCCCGAAGAGTAGGTGAAGAACACCGGGTCCGAAGCTCGGAGGAAGTCAGCACCCGACATACCAGCAAGGAGTGTTCCTCGCGAGTAGTTGATGTTGTAACCGATCGACTGGTCGAGGTTTTCGGTCGTCGTGATGAACTCAACCTTGATCTGAACCTGTCGGGGAACGATGTCGAACTGTGCGATGATGTTCTGCAGCTGGTTGATATCGTCTTCGCTCGTACCCTGAACGATGATGCTATTGTCGGTCGGGTCGTAGGAAATGTGATCGATGCTGCTGGGAACCAGACCCTGTCCAGGTTGAAGGTTTGCACCACCGCCCTGTCCATTGCCTTGGCCGTTACCGCCACCCAGGCCACCGCCGTTGCCGTTGCCCTGGCCGCCGCCAAAGTTGCCGCCACCGCCGCCGCCAGGACCGAATCCGCCGCCGCCGCGCTGGTTGCCATTTTCACTGTTGCCAGGAAGAACTACGTTCGAACCAGAGTCGTTTCCGACAGAGGTCGGAGCGCCGGTTGGCTGATAAGTGCTGTAATTCGACAGGTTATCGAGCACCTTGCCCGTGCGGGTCGCTTGGTCGCTAACGGAACCTGAAACCATCTGCTTGGCAAAGTTCAGCGCGCGAAGCATATCTTGGTGCTTCGCCATCGGATCCAGCGCTCGGCCGATCACGACTTGCGAATAGACTTCGTCGCCACCTGCGTGCATCAACTTGATCTTCCTAAAGATCTTTGCTGCAGGCTTCGCATTTGAAATGGTAGGTACCGAATCCACTCGCGGAGCATCCGCGGTGATGACGTATACACCATTATCGTCGCGCTTCACATAGGCACCAGCCGCGTCGCAGATGTATCGAATTACATCGTCCGCAGTCTGATCCTTCAACTGAAGCGTGATCTTGTTGAAAGCTTTCGAGGACTTGAAAATGAACTGAAGTCCGGTTCGCTCGGTTACCATCTTTGTGGCAGTAACCAGGTCCGCATCCTTTAGGTTCACGTTCAGTCGCGTATCCTTTTCTTGGCCGAAGGCGAAGGATGCGGTGATTACCGCACCCATCGCCAACGCAGCCATCTTCATCTTAACTGTCTGCATTTGAACTCCTACAATCACCTCTCAAATATTCGGGCTTAAACTAGCCGCCTCGGCCTCCGCCGAAACCACCACCAAAGCCGCCGCCGCCCATGCCGCCGCCAAAGCCGCCGCCGCCAAAGCCACCGCCGCCGAAGCCGCCGCCACCAAAGCCGCCGCCGCCGAAGCCGCCGCCACCGAAGCCACTGCCGTTACCGAAACCGCCGCCGCCATTGCCGAAGCCGCCACCGTTACCAAAGCCGCCGCCACCGCTGTTCATTCGCGAGAGGCTGGTTGGCTCGGGGCTACCCTGCCAGTTCTGGTTACCGGAGAGCAACTGAGCAATGAAGGCCGGATCTGCAACTTTGATGTAGATCTTTCGGACAATTTTGCCTGGCTTGGTTTCCGGAACGTTTCCGTCGGGTCCACCGTTTGCCTGAGTCGGGTTCTCGCGCTTTACGATCACGAAGACACCGCCTTCATATCGGTAGGTCGCGTTTACCTGGTTCAACACGTTCTGAAGAACGAGTTCGAATTTCGCGTTCTTCATGCTGAGCGTGATTGTGCCCTGGATGTCGGGCGGAATGCTGTAGCTCGCGTTGACCTCTTTGAAGATGGTTTTGAGCACTTCGCGAAGATCAGCGTTCTGGTATTCCGCAGAGCTGATTTGGTGGTCCAGGATATCACCCTGAGCCATTGCCAAGGGAGTCATGCACGCGGCTGTTAACGCGAGTGCAGCTACCATCATCATGTTTTTGATTTTCATGTTTATTGACCTCAAAAGTTGGACGTTCCTCTAAAAAATTCGTTTCTTATTTCAATGACATTGCGCAATCTTGCGTGACTCGGTTAGTCGGCACCTCGGCCTCGACCACCCTGACCAACATTTCCGCTTCCGTTACCTGCAGAACTAGGACCACCACCCGGCGCTCCAGGATTGCCACCAGGATTTCCACCCGGATTGCTGCTGCCACCACCTGTCGGGAATCCGATCTCTAACCGAACTTCAACTTCTCGCGGCAAAGTATTGCCTTCTCGTCGGAGAACAGCTTTATCCTTGTCGATCGATACAACCCGCCAGTTCGTGTCTGGAATCATCATTCCAGGTCGGATGATCGTGGACTTACCGTTTTCTTCCAGGATCGCAAGAACTGAGTCTCCGATCAAGATTCCAGAAAGTCTGCGATAAGGTTGTGGTTCAGGCTGAACCCCCTCACCTGGCACCTTCGAATCTGGCAATTCATACAGCGAACCAAAGCTTCCGCCATCGATGTAGATCTTTTCAGCTGCTTGCGACTTATCAAAGTTGATTTCACTTTGATCGAGAGCGAAAGGATCTTGCCGGTGGCCATACCGCGAAGTCGCGTTGATAATCATGGCCAGCCTTGTCGGATCGGCCATTGACTTTGTCATGTCCTTGTGAACACCTGCAAGAGCCATCGGCGAGTAGTCCTTCAACTCTTTGCCCTTCGTCGGGTTCGATTCTTGAATCTTCGCCGTCGGATCGGCGCAGCCGACAAGACCAACAGCGACAACCAAGATACCGATATATGGAAGCAATTGTTTCATGTTATTCATCAGACTAACCTCCGCCTCCGCCGCCGGTTCCTGCTCTCGTTGGACCCTGAGGGCCGCCTTGGGGAGCATTTCGTCCCGGGAAGTTTGCGCTAGGGCCACCGGTGCCGCCTCGAGTCGTTGTAGCCGAGCCACCGACGTCCGGGATCGGACCAAACATTCCGTCGTATCGAATGTATCCAACCATGGACACATCGTAGGTACCTGTCAACTGGGGCGAGGTCCCGGTGATTTGCAAGTTGTGTGCAACTGCGAGGAAGTGCGGCATATCCGACCAAGCTCGAACGTTGTCCGTAATCTGCTTGTATGTGCCTTGCACCGTCACCTGACCGAGATCGTAAATCACGACCGGGAATGGAATCGCAGGGTAGTTATAGTAGCTAGCAAGGATTCCGTTTGGAGCGTCTCCATCGTTCACCAAGTCGACCAATGGACCGCTGATGACCTTCACGCCACCCTTGAGGCATTGGGCATTCACAGCTCTCTGAACATTGTTGCGGAATCGCTTGGTATCCATGGCCAGCTTATAGCCGTTGACATTGATGTTGATTCCTCGATCAGCCGTGTTCTGGTCCGGAGTTCGCGAAAGAACATACGGGATCCAATCTTCCTCAGCCTTGTGGGTTGCGACGATGGCGTTGTTCTTCTTCTTGACCGCCTGGCCAAGCTTGCCGCCTTCGTCGTACATGGCATTAGCCTGCGTGACCTTGTTCGTAGCATCTTCCTGATTCGGCATCCAATAGCGGAACAAGCCTACCGAAAGGATAATCGCCGAAAAGGACAGAAACATCAGCCAAATGGTTCGAGGATAAAGCGCTTTAAACATTATTCGTCACCTGCCGCTGCTTTGCCGCCTCGACCAGATCGAGCCGTTGGAGGCGGATCATTCTTGGGCGTGGCCGGAGCTGGAGTTTTCGTTGCCGGAGCCGAGGTCGGCGTTGCCGCCGTCGTCGATGAACCTCCGGATCCCGCCAACGACATAATCGTGGCTCGCGGGTTCGGGGTTTGAATGTTCCGAGGAATCGTAACCGTCATCGTAATGAGCGACTCACCAGGACGAACACCCTTGGTGACCCCAGGATTAAGGTCCCCGTAGTTACCGCTGTTCAGGTAGCCCGTCGGGACAGACTCGTTGGTGTAGTACGTAAGGCGATCCAACGCGTCATCAGGAATTGGATTCTTGCTTAGAAGCCGCGGACGCCCCGTGTTATCTATTTCGATCAGGGCAGGAATCACAATGTCTTCCTTCTGGAATCCGCTACGGGCGACCGAGGTCGCGCCAGGAATTCGGAGCAGGCCCAAGCTGACATCCATGTATTCCGTTGCATCCTTAACTACGCCGGTCATGTTTACTGCGCAGCTTTTAGCATCGATCGGCGTGGCCGAAAGACTTGTAATTCGGAAGAATCGCGGAATATATGGCTTCACATAGTCGTAGAGGTCCGGGTAGAGTCGGCTTGCACCGATCATCGACTTCGCCAACGACGTGTTCACGACCATCTGCCGAAGCTCTGGCTTCAGCATAATCGCGTCGGCCTCACCAGCGATCTTGACCGCCATGTCGTAATTCGTCTTTGCCTTCTCGACGGCTTCGTCTGCCTTCTTGACGCGATCCGACGAGATGCTCACCATCATGTAAGCACCAACGCAGGACGCTGCGAAAACGAGGATACCACCGATAAAGGCACGCTTAGCGCGACCTGTCGTATCGACGATTTTTGGTAATAAGTTAAGCTTCAATGCGTTACCTCAATCGAACATGATGTGCAGACCGTTACCGACTGCGACAGCGAGTTGCTCCCGATACTCGTTGACATAATCCAAACCGACTTTCTTCGGCGCCACTCCGAGATTTCGTAGCGGGTCGTACACTTCGCACTTAACATCGAGAGATCGCTGGACATAGCCCGAAAGGCCTTTCAGCTTAGAACCCCCTCCTGTCAAGACGATGCGCGAAACCGTTCCTCCCCGACCATTATAATAATCTATAGATCGTCGTAATTCTGCAACTAAATCGTCAAGAATGCCCTGAACCGCAGAAAAAACATGGTCAGCCGGCGGCTGCTGCACAACCGGAGCGGACGGCATTGCGATCGTTTCGTTCGGAGCCGGCTCGTCAGCTGGTGGCGTAGCCGCTGTAGCAAAGGGATCATTGGTATAGCCGCCGGTCGGCTCGGAGGCCGATGTTACCGGCATACCTGTGACCGGATCAATATCCACTGCAGGTTGAGCATCCATCGAAGTGGTCGCATGGTCGATTGGCGCACCAGCTTGATAACCACCGCCGAAGCCAGCGTCGAATGCTTGCGTTGCGCCACCCACTGCGAACGGATCAAAGTTGCCTGAACCGGAAGTTGCCGTATCCGGAACATTGAATCCGTTGCACTTGTAGCCTTCGGCCTCTTGGATTCCCGTTTGCATCGCGTCGGCGATCGCACGGGTGACCATTTCTCCACCACCCGGCACCGGGCGGGGCAGGACGAGGTTGTTTCGCTCGTAGATGTTGATGCAAGTCGTTTGGTGGCCGATGTCGACGATGACCACACCACTCTCCTGAGCGAACTCGGGATAGCTGACAGCGGAAGATCGTGCGATTCCTAACGGCTCCACGTCGATTGCGACCGCTTTCTTGCCGGACCGCTTGATGCAGTCCAAAATCGTGTCGATAGCGCTCTGCGGGGCCATCGCCATCACCACATCCATGTTGGCGGAGTTCGGGTCGGAGCTCGGAAGCACCTTGTAATCCGACATGATCGTGGTTTCAGCAAACGGAATGTTCTTGTTGATCTCCCATTCCATGTGCGACTTGAGCTCTTTGTCCTGATCCATGCGTGGAACTTCCACGACTCGGACAAGCACCGAATGCTGACCAGCGATTGTTACCACGGCAGCCGAAGCCGACGCGCCAACCTGGGAGATGACTTGTTTGAGAGCGGTACCCACCGCCTCACTGTTATAGACACCGCTATAATCCACGGCACCTTCGGGTGTTGGGGTTACGCCCACGGCAGATACCGTTGCGCTTCCACCAGAAGCCTTGACTTCACACACCTTAATGCTGTGGCTCCCGATATCTATTCCGAGAACACTACTAAGCTTACTAGCCATTGATGCAATACCTGCCGCTGCAGAGGCGACTCATGTTATCATTCCCAGCCGACTTCTGTCAACTTGGAAAAGAAACAATTCGTAGCAACTTTACTGACGCGAGAATTGTACTCCACCGTTACGAAAAAGCCCTAGCAATTTGCTAGGGCTTTCACGATTTTGTAGGTTGATTTTAGTTAGAGGGAAGGACCGGCACGATCTTGCGCGCGACGGTTTGCATGAAGATGTTTGGCGAGCCGTTTCGAGTGCTCGACCAGAACATCCAAATCAGACCCCGTCGATTGGCGATTGAGCCGATTGGATCGAGGAATGTATACAGATTGCTTTCGTTCACGGCGGTATCCATCGTGACAAAGTTCTCCTGTGTTTCACCTACAAAGGTCACCGGGCGGGTGACGTCCACCGGAGGCACCGATCCACCACCGCTCAGTTGGATGCGGATCGTACGATCCTCATCGAAGCGCGTGAAGTAGATTCGTCCCGCTGCAGGGTCGATTTGGTACGAGCCCGTATTGCCGGACACCGTCACCGTCTCGGCCAACGATCCGTCTGGATTTGCCAGAATGGTTCGGCCAAGGCGTATTCCAAGTCGGAACGTGGACATGGCGGGTCGAGCCGTCTGGCCACCGGACGTCGCGCTCTTGCCTGCCGTCACAATCAAACGATCACGGTACGTATTCGTGCTGGCTGGGACCTCGTCGGCACCGGATGGGGTCTTCCAGAACGCATAGTTGATGGCCGTGTTGGAGTATTCCAGCCGAGTATCGAACAGCGCCGACGGGCTGTTATAGCCAGCCACTCCCGTTTCCGACAGTCTCATGAAGACTGGCGTGTACGAGACCTGGATCGCCGCATTCTTAGGCAGTGCGGTTCCGGAGAACTTGACTGTGCCAAGATTTGGATCGATGACAACTTTTCCGCCAAAAATGGAGTTGGCTGTCTGCAGCTGAGTCTGTCGGTCTGCTACCGGAGTACTCGTGAGGATGGTGGCGCCGTTCGACGTGATGTCGTAGTTCCCTTGCCAAGCCACGCCGCGGACACGGAAGGCTCCGAATCTCGAGTCATAGACGGCATTCTCAACGATCTGCCCGCTAGGTGCATTTGTTCCGAATGTTCGGTAGTTCATCGCCGGATCGATTCGAGCCATGAACACCTCATTCACACCACTGTTTCGGACGCGACCGGTAAAGGTCAGGTCGAACTCAGTCGAAGCAACTCCGTTCAACTGAACGTTTCGCTGAATCAGGGCTGGGCTCGAAACAGACTCGAAGCCAGCGCCAAATTGCAGCATCGTTGGGACGGTATAGCCAGTCGATTCATTGAACGTCGTCATGTAGAGCGACCAGATGCCATTGCTGTACGCCGGGTATACGATCGTAAGATCGGCACCGTTTTGGACCATCGCGGGTCGACCCTTGAGCGCGAACGGATCGGCGTCAAGAACGAACGTTCCGCCGCCAGGACCCGAGAAGCTGACTCTTGAAACGATGATTCGCGAGTCGTCGACCACGCCAGAGTTCGTCTGCCGCTTAGCGGTTCCCGTGTACACCACGTAGTTCTGGGCGTTCTGGTTACCTGCCAAGTCCTTGTCACCGTTGGACGACCAAACCGGGTTCGCGTAAGAAACGTCTCCCGTCAGGGTTCCGCCGATGTCTGTCGGTGTCGCCACGCCTCGAGTGAGGTTGCTTAGGAACACGTTGCCATCCGGTGTTGCCGGAAGCGACAGCAATCCTTGCATCCATCGCTGGTTGCCGGGATCCGCCGGTACGAACTTATTGAGGTCTCGAATCTGAGAATCTTGACCTCGCGAGTCAGCCGCACCAAGGACATCGCCCTGAATCGCGCCGATCCAAATGCGGCTGTTTCGGTTGTTCGGATTCGGATTCGCCGTGGTGGGATACATTACCGGTCGGTTCGAAGCAAAGGACATGATCAGCGACCCATCGGACATTCGCATACCGGACGGTTGCATATTTGCCCATTGCGCTGGGTGCGTAGGATCAAGCGCATTACCGTTATCGAAGCCAGCAGCGGTGTAGGTACTGTTGCCACCCGTCATCTGCGTCTCCTTCACCGTAAAGCTCAAGGTGAAGGTCGGATCGCTGAACGACTCAAATGGCACAACGGTCTTCGACGCAGTGTAGCCGATGGACAGACTTTCGTCGTTCACACCACCAACCGGTCCGGTTCCGCCCGTATCTTCCACCAGTCGCATCAGCTGCGAGTAGCGGCCAATCGGCATACCCAAAGGAGGTGTTGCCGAGATAACCGTCGGAGCATTGATGCTTGTCGGGTTGAGGGCGCTGCCTGCGCCGGCAAGATTCGGATTCAATCGCGCTGAAGGATTCAGCAGAATTTGTCGGCCTTGGCTGTCTCCAACGCGCGGCTTTTGAACGAATACGTTATTCGCGATTCCCGCCAAGACCGGCGCGAAATTACGATCGACATTCGAGTGAACATCAGCTGCCGTATCGAGCCATACGTCGTCATTGTTACCGATCGACATGACTTGCCATGGCCAGTAGATACTGCTGTTGACGTCGAGGGTTCCCTTCGCCAATCGAACATTCCAAAGGTTGATGTTGCCTTCGTTGTATCCGGTGAACGGCTTGAACATCGACTTGTACTCCGGTGCATTCGGGTTGAAGAACGATGTCGGCGACAACGGACCACGGTAGGGGAACGTACTCGAGTACGTCAGTCGAGCGTCGTATCCCGCGCCAGAGGCGAGAGGACCGAGGTCGACGTTTGGCGTACCGATGACGATTCGCTCGTCGGGCGAGACTGCCGCGCCGAGATTGAACGTTCGATAAGCCTCTCGAGTGCTTCCACCGAAGGTCGAATTCTGATCGCTATCCACGAAGACCGTGAATCGTCCCGCGTAACCGGCTTGCCAGAAGCTGCCCAGTTGGTTGGGGATCGAAACTTGACCGAGGTTCGCTGGCTGGTACTTCGGAACATCAACTTGGAATTCGAAGACTGTCGGGATGATCACACGACTTGCTGCCGTCGACTCATCGACCGCACCGCCAGTGGCCGTCGTTGGGCCCTTGAGGGTGACCGGCGTGAACACCGGATTCTCAACGTCGCCATTTGGCTCCTTGCGAACCTTGACCTGCTCGCGAGCGATGTCAGGGTAGTCAAGCGAGTTGTTCGGGAAGTTGGTCGGGAGATCCTCGAAGCTTCCGAGGAGCGGTCCGAGGCCAGGAATACCGGCGAATGGCTTGAGGACCACACCGGGACCACCTTGCCATCGCAGATCCTTTCGATCGACTTTTACGAGATCGAGACCTTTACCTTCGCCACGGAGCAGCGTGATCAAGCTTCGGTCGAAGACGTAAACGTTCCTCTTCTTCGAAGAAGCATGGGCTGTGGTTCCGACCGAAAGTCCGAACAGGTCACCACGAACGGTTGTTCCAAGCGAGGTGATGTTCACCAACTGTGAACCGTTCATAAGTGCGTCCTCGCGGGTCGGGTCGATGGTGTCGCCCAACGTCGAAGCCGGATCGGTTCGGAACGCATTCTCAACCGAGATACCCAGCGGGTTTGCGACCTTGTACGAAAGCACGGTCAGACTCGGATCGAGCGTGATCGTCTGCATCGTACTGGAGTTGTTCACCGCGCTCGTTCGGATTTGGGCACGAATTGTTCCCGGTCCAGGAGTATGCGAAGTGGTACCACCCGCGGTCAGCGGAATCTGGAAGATGGCGAAGCCGCCGTCCGCCGAACCTGGGGCACGGTCTGCCCAGAGTCGCGCTTCCGCCGCGACAGGCCGTCGTGCGCTGCCCTCGGTCGAAATCGTAACTTCAACCACTGGAGGTGCGACGTCGTTGCCGCCCGTGTCTTGCACGGTGTAAGGGAACTTATACGCGATCAGGTAGATCGTTTCGCCCCATTCGAAAGCTGCGCCATGCGTGCTTCGGAAGGGAGCTTTGATTCGACCGTATGGTTTGGTGTAGGCCAGTGCGTCGTCGATAACCGTTGCGTAGTTCTCGGTCGACGTGATAGCGCCGGCCAGAGTCTTCCGTAGATCGACGTAACCATCTCGGCTCAGGTAAGCCAATTCGCAGGTGCGATAGCTATCGTAAGCGGGATCGTTATCCGTCGCGGTCTCGTTGCCAGGTCCGGGCCCCGTTGTCGTTGCACCAAAATTGGCCAGGTCGGACCAGGCAAGGAGATAACCGTTACCTGTCGTACCGAACATCCACTTGTTGGAGACCGACATGGTGGAGTCGATGGTCGAATCGACTTCATAGCCCCAGGCTTGGCGGTTGCCAAACCGGGTTTCCTCACCCAATCGAGCGAAGAGTGCGGCAAATCGGCCGCTCTCGGTGGGAACCAAAACAACCGGCAACGCCGTCGGAACGCCGACATTGTTGTATGTCGAGATGTTCGTATACGTCAGTGAACCGTTGCCACCAGACTGGAGTTCATTCGTCCGCCAGATGACCGCGCCGGTGCCGGCATTGATTGCATAGACATAGCCGTTTTCGTTCATTGCGAAGACGGTGTCGGGCATGGCTGCCGCAGCACTTGGCAAGCTATTGATTTCGGTCGCCGGGACGTAGCACGGGCCGCTCACCCAGTCGAGTTGAGTGGGAGGGGTGGCCAAGCCGTCTGTGATGGAATTGTTCGGTGTGGCCCATAGCGGGTTACCCGTCGTGGCATCGAGAGCCATGAACCTCGAGTTGTTATCGTCGAGGAACCGGGTACCGAAGAACAATCGTCCATTGGCCACATCGAGCGCTGGTGCGCCGACGATGGCGGGCAGGGTTGGCGACGTTGCCGCCGGATACTGCCAAATGATCGAAGTCTTCAGCGCATTGCCGCTTGTGTAGGTGAAGTCACCTTGTGCGTTCAAGCAGTAGATTCTTCCCTGCTCGGTGGCGATGATGACGACGTCGGTAGGCGTTCCGCTGATGGTCAGCTTGGCGGTGATGACCGACGAGATTGCACCCAATTGCGTGAGCTGAGGGTTGGTGGATGGATAGGTTTCCGGATAGGTCCATCGTCGGAACGTGGTTCCCGGGGTGTGTGTCGCAGCGACGAAGTCGCCTCGACCCTCCATCGCGATATTGTAAACGCGGCCGTTCTTACTGCCAATGATCAGGTAGTCCAAGGCGGTTGGTCCACCTGGAGTTGTTACCGTCATCCGCTGAACTGAGGCAGTGCTCAGGTCGAAGTCGGTTGGCATCGTGGCTTGGAGCGTATCGTTCTCACCGTCGAATTTCTGATAGACGCCCCCTCCATTGTTCGGGTCAGTCGCGTCTTGACCAGGCTGAAGGTTCGGGTCGTTTGCCGGCGTCGTCGTGCTCGGGTAAGTCCAGTAGCACGTCGTCGTTCCGTCGCCGTTGCCCATGGCGTCGAGACAGTGAAGTCGTCCTCTCTCGTCGGCGATGATGACAACATTCGTGTCCACTGGAGTGCCGCCCGGCGCAAGTCGAATCTTGGCGGTGGCATGAACCGGGGTCGAGGTGATTTCAGTTCCCACTGCACCCACGAATCGCATCTGATCGACATAGATACTTCGACCCGCATCGGCTGGGACCGCGCTGTAGTTATAGAACACAACTTTCAGCGGAACACCGGCCGTGTTCGAGTGCACATATCGTCGGTTGCCAAGCTGCTTGTAGCCAGCCGGTCCGCTTGTGTCTAATACGAAGACACCAGCAGAGACGCCGCCTTCGAAGATTTCGTATTGAGCGCCCTGGGCGTAGTTCACACCCGCGACATTGCCGCCAACGTACATATACAGTTCGTAGGAGCCATCGGCCAAGTCAGTCTGAGGATTCACGGTGACGTTTTCCGTCACTGAAACCGTATTGACCGTTCCCTTGAGATAAGCACCACCGCGAGCGTTGGCATTGTCGATCGCCGGGGCAAAGCCTGCCGTATAGCTGTAGCGAACGTTCGTGTCGTCGAAGGTTGCCGTAAACGGACCATCTTCGAGCGGGCTATAGCGCCATTGCTCCACTCCAAAGTTGTGGGTATAGCTGGTGAGGACTCCCTTACTGACCGTAGTCGGCTTTGCGCGCCAATCGGCGCCAACGGCCGGAACCGTCGTCGGGTCGATGGATCGTACATTTTTCGCACCTGTGACTCGGATGTTGCCCGTGCCAAAGCCGGCCGAAGTCGGAGTAGCCATGTAGGAATCGGATTCGGTCGAGAACATGGCAGCGTCGGCAAACACCGCGAATCGATTGTCAGGGAACCCGGCGCTGACGGTTTCGGTCAGCGTATCCGTGCTGTCGCGAGGAATCGTGTTGTAAAGCTTAATCGTAATCGGCCATGGATTGCCAACGCCGTCCAAACCCGCGTAGTAGAACAATTGGTTCGTTGGCCGTCCACCGTTTCCGAGTCGCACCCACCCTGAACCGGACGCTTCAGTGTCGACGATGTCGACATACTTCTGTCCAATTCCATAGGTGATCTCATAAGCCCAGTATCGGTGTCGAGGTCGAGCTACGCCGCCCGGAGATACCAATCCAGCTGGAATCCACACATAAAGCGCATAGCCTTTGGGCGTCGCATCGGGAGTGTCTACATAAGAACCCGCAACGAGGGATGAAGTCATCGGGCTGAACTTCCACGAGAACGTGTTTAGGTTCGCCGGGATGACGGCCTGTCGGGGATCTTGACCAATACCGCCGCGTGAAGAGGTGGTGGCAGCCCAAAGGTGAGCTGGGAACCGGGGATTAGGATTTCGACCGGTAAAACCAACCGGGTTCAAAGCATTGATATTCCGCCGAATGGCAAGCGTAAATGGATTCAGCGCCTCCTCAGATTCCAGAGGAGTGTTCCAAGTACCTGTTGCCGAAACTACGCCATTTGGCAATGGATCGTAAGGACCGACGTTGTTGCCAAGGTCATCGAAGTTTGTCGCCAAACCGAAGTCAGTGTTATCGATGATCGTCTTGACCGGGTTGATTTCATTGAGGCGAAGTGAACCAACCGGAGTTGCCGTGACATTGGGGTTGAACCACCGAAGCGAGGAATTGGTAATTCCATTCGCATTCGTCATTCGCCCCGGTCCGGAGTTAAAGACATCGGCGTTATGACCTGAACGATCATTCGTGCTCTTCAGGGT
>CAMFIS010000027.1 GCA_945952345.1 uncultured Fimbriimonas sp. | reverse complement strand
CGCAGTCTTGAAGGAAGATGCTTAGGCGCACAGTAATAGAATGACAGGTTGGGAGAGACGGATCACCGCAACCAACCGAGTCGGAGTCGCGTCCTGATTCTTGGGCAACTCGATGGAAACACCAATTACCCGACGAACAACCAATGGTCCCCAGCCCATTCATGAGGCCATCCGAAAGGTTTGGCTATTTTCGAATATCACCTCGATTCTGATCGTCTTTATTCCGATTACCTTTCTGGAATACGGAATCTATCGCGGCCTGGAATTAAGTTGGCGCATTCCTGTTCTGATGCCAATTGTTGGGATCTGCATGCTCGCTTGGTCAATCGCTATGGTGAAGCGGCAATGGCATGCTTGGCGATATGAGGTGACCGATAACGAAGTGATCATCACGAAGGGTGTTTTTTACCAAGTTCGTCGGTTTGTTCCACGGGACCGGATACAACACGTAGACATCACGTCCGGCCCGCTAGCGCGGAAGTTTGGTCTGCGGCACGTCCATCTTTACGTTGCCGGGGCTCACGGGTCGATTGGGGAGATACCTGGCCTCACTCCGGAGGAAGCTGAGGACTTGCGAACAATGCTGGTGGAGTTCCAAGCCGAACATGTTTGATCAACCTCACCGGCTGCATCCTGCCGCAATTATCATTCGCTTCGGTCAAGTGTTTGTCGCTCTCGTTCGTTCCTCGGCAATACCCATCATTGCGGTTTTGTTCTCGGGCAGCCACAAGTCGGCCGACGATATAGCCCTGAAGGTCGCCCTTATCGCGGGCGCTTTAGGAGTCATCTCTCTCCTGGCACCGATCGTTCAATTCTTCACGACGACGTTTTACATCAAGGATGGTGCGCTAGAAATCCAGAGTGGACTCATCTACAAAAAGAAGAGCACAATCCCTCTCGCGCGAATTCAGAACGTTAACATCGAGCGGACCATTTGGCATCGGTTTCTTGGTGCGGCGGCGATCAAGGTTGAGACTGCAACCGGACATAAGGGTGAAGGCAGTCTGGCTGCTCTTTCGTTAGATGCGGCGAATAAGCTGCAGGCCGTCTTGCTAAGGCACGCTCACTTGGAGCCCGAAAAAGCCGATGAGCCCGCTAAAGTCGAACCTTTGTACGAGTTGTCGCTCAAGCAGATTTTGTTAGCGGGAGCATTAGGCAACCGAGTGATGTACATCATCGCCGGTATGTTCACCGCATTTCAGGCCGACGGCGTCCGGCACTTCATCAATCCGATCTCGCGATATATAGGCAAGCTCGATCCGGTGGTGGCATTTGCAATGTCGATCGCCAGTTTCATCGTTTTGTTCATCGTCGGCTGGATCGTCTCGATCGTCATCTCGGCGACTCGGTACTACGGATTCAGGATCGAGCGGCATGAGAAGGGTCTGCTTTTGAGTCATGGAATGTTCACCCAGTTTCGCAAAGTGCTTCCACTGGGGCGCATTCAAGACGTTCGGATTGTGCAGCCGATGCTGTATCGAATGTTTGGCTACTGCGAGATGTACGCCGACACGGCGGGGGCTTTCGACCATAAGGATACGGCGGGCGCGAACAAGGTCTGCCCTATCGTGCCGGAGCATGACGCCTCGTCGATAGGGAAACTTCTCATTCCAGAGTTTGAATTTGAGCGCCTTCAGTGGTTTAGCGTAAGTTCTAGGACCGTGATTCGAAAGACTTTGCGGTATACGATTGTGGCCTCCATCATGTTGGCGACTCCGCTCGGCCTGTGGTTGCACTGGAACGCTTTCTGGGCGCTGATTCCGATCGCAATTTTGAGTTTTGTCGCTGCCGTCATTGCATTTCAATACACGGGATATTCTTGGACGGGCGACTTGCTGGCCTCACGTGGTGGCGTTCTTCGCAAGCACACGACTTTGATTCCCTTTGATCGAATTCAGCATTACTCCGTGAACGCTTCGTGGTCACAGCGATTGTTGGGATTACGCGACGTGACGGCGATGAGCGCGGCGATCGGCACGCATCCGATTCACATTGCAGACATGGAGGCGGAGGCGGCAGAGAATCTGAGAAAGACGATTGGTGAGGCGATCCGATCCCACTTGGGTTCGCGACGGGGCGGTCTATAGGTCGTCGGGCGACTCGTATTGGAACTTGTGCTTTTTAGGTGCGAACGGCCAGGATTGCTTGCCCCACGTTAGGTAGTCAGACTCGGGTTCGATGACTGGATACACGTTTTTCAATTTTGGCGACTCGGGAAAATAGTAACCCGCCGAGCATGTGCCGTTGGGCAAAATCCAACCCGCGAGTAAGTCATTTGAGATTGGATTGAGACACATGTACCCAGCCAACGGTCCGGGCTGGGACAAGATTTGGAGCTGGACCTTTGACAGTTGGGCCGGATATTTGATGACGATGTTTCGGGATTTGAGCCAATCGACGATGCTGCCCTTTAACGCGGTCTTGCTTCCCTCCGCTAGCGCGACCGAGATGCGAACTTTTAGATGACCTTTGACGAGTTGCTGGAATTGCAGCCTTGTCGGCGCTCCCGTGAACCGGACAACAAAACGACGATCGCTTGACCCAGCAGGATAATAAACCTCAGACCACTGACTTTCCATCAGCGAGAATAAGTCATCCACCGTGTCCCGGCGGTTGGATCGGGCCGAGCTGAACTGCATTCGAGAACGTCCCAATGCTTCACTCTTGCTCGTGTCCGTGGTGTAAAGCGATAGAAAGCCAAGCACAATTCATAGAACTTTACACTGCATTGGCCAGTTCCCTACCCGCACGATTCTGCCTCATTCGCAGGTCTGGACTCGTCTTACTCTTCGATGCTCGGACCAATCATTGCTGCTTCCGTTCTGGCCAAACCAACGATCGAAGTTGTGAGCTACTACTTTGGGAATTACCACCCGGGGGATAGCCGAAACGCCAAGGTGAAAGGGCCCGATTGGTCGGAATGGGAGTTGGTGAAGAATGCCAAACCGAGGTTTCCTGGCCACCACCAACCCAATGAACCGCTTTGGGGTTATACCGATGAATCAAAGCCGGAGGTCATGGCGCAGAAGATTGGAGCGGCAGTGGACCATGGTTTAACGGCCTTCATTTTCGATTGGTATTACTACGACGATGGGCCATTTTTGGAGAAGCCGCTGGACCAAGGATTCCTGAAAGCCAAGAACAACGGTCGCTTGAAGTTTGCTCTTATGTGGGCAAACCACGATTGGCAAGACATCCATCCGTACAGCCGTGGCGCAGCAGCACCGACGCTGTATCACGGCAAAGTCACTCCCGAGACGTTCAATAAGATTTGCGATCACGTAATCCACGACTACTTCCTTCGGAAGAACTATTGGAAGATCAATGGTAGGCCTTACTTCTCGGTTTACGATCTTAACAAGCTGGTTCAAAGCTTTGGATCGCTAGAGGCGACGCGGACAGCATTCGATCGTTTTCGGGCCAAAGCAGTGGCGGCGGGATTACCTGGCCTCCACTTGAATGCGGTTATGTGGGAGCGAGTGATTTTGCCTTCCGAGCAGACCGTGGTGGACTCGAAGCAATTGGTCGACAAACTGGGATTTGACTCAGTCACGTCGTATGTTTGGATTCACCATGTTGGATTGCCGGACCAAGCGACAGACTACAACTACGTTCGAGATCGTTATTTCGAGTACTGGACTGGTGCGACCAAAGCTTATAACGTTCCTTACATTCCGAACGTAACCATTGGGTGGGACTCGTCGCCTCGAGCGGACCAATCCCAACCGTTCGGGAATTATGGGTATCCGTTTATGAATACAATTCGAAACAACACGCCCGAGAACTTTGAGCGAGCATTAGAGATGGCCAAGGAGAAGCTTCTGGCTGAGCCAAAGGGACTGAAGATAGTGAACATCAACTGCTGGAATGAGTGGACCGAGGGTAGTTATCTGGAGCCGGACAAGGTGCATGGCATGGCGTATTTGGATGCAATCAAGCGTGTGGTCAAGAAATGATCGCGGCCCTGATCCTTGGATTTCTTGCTCCTGAGCTTAGGGTTTTGTCGGCAAGACCAGCGCCCGAGATCGATGCCCTGTTTCAGCGGACGGATGGATGGATCGGGGGTGACGGCGCCTTCTCTGTGCCGATGCGTGACGGAAGGGTTGCTTGGCTCTTCAGCGACACGTGGGTTGGAAAGGTCCGGGAAGGCCATCGGATTGAGTCCACCATGGTTAATAACACGGTCGGCATTCAACGGTCGGCATTCGCGGCAGTGGAGTTTACAGTCGCTCGTGACGACTCTGGAATGGCGAAGGCGTTCATTACTCCGAAAGATCATCGTGGTTGGTTTTGGCTTCAAGCGGGAGGAATGGTGGATGGCAAGCTGCTCCAATTCTTTAATCAAGTTGAGAAGACGGGTGAACCGGGCGTCTGGGGATTTCGATCGGCAGGTCTCTGGATGGGGATCACTGAAAATCCGCAGGATGAGCCAGCGAAGTGGCGAACCGTGCAAACAAAGTTGCCCAACGTCGTTTTCAGTCCGGAAAGGACGCTGACATGGGGCTCTTCGGTTTTGGTCGAGGGTTCAAGTGTGTATATCTACGGAACCGAAGATATTCGGCGCAATGGAAGGCTCGAGAGGTACTTGGTTCTCGCTCATGCCGATAAGCGAAAATTGAGTGACACAAGGACTTGGAAGTACTACGACGGTGCCAAGTGGAGTTCAGACATTGGACAAGTCGGACATCTGGCGGATGGATTCGCCACCGAGCACTCGATTACTCGTTTTGATCGTGGATATTTAGCGGTTTATACCGAGAACGGCCTTTCGAGCAGGATTCTAGGGAGATTTTCCAAGTTCCCCTGGGGTCCTTGGTCACGACCCACGACACTGTACAACTGTCCAGAAATGGGTTCGATCGCGAACACGTTTACGTATGCGGCGAAGGCCCATGCGAGCCTTTCTCGTCGAGACGAAGTCACCCTGAGCTACGTGGTGAATGCGGGAGATATTGGTCAAGTCGTTCGAGACGCGACTCTTTACTGGCCGCGTTTTGTAATAGTTCGGCTGGCAAGGCCTCGATAGACGAACGATCATGGACCGCAGTACCCAACCTTTACCTATTAGAGCGGTTCGATTTGGACTTAGAATATGCTCCAGACCTTACGTTGAATTGCTCGCGAGACACCAACCTTTTGCTTGTTAGTTCTAGCACTTGGAGAAAACATTTGACCCCTATATAGGCAGATGTTCAGGCAAAATTTGAGACCTATTTTCCGCATATATGCTCGTAGTTTTCAAATGTTTTCCCCGATAAAGATTTACCAACTTCGGAATCCCAGCACTTGCGCCGAATTGATTCTGGGACGAACCCAATTATGTCCAAGTATCGCCTCGACTTGGAGTCGCCAAGACAGAGTCATTATCAACTTTATCAACTCTGGTTCCGAACCCTCCATGTATTGACCTTGAAGTACATCATCTGCCTCGCGTAACATCCGCTTATGAATTTTGCGGAGATGAGCGATCTCGAGGTCATTGAATTTCTTCGGGATTCGACGAGACTGCTTCCCACGGAACTTGAGGACCTCACTTTGGAGGCGGCAGACCGGCTCGAGAGACTCTTGACGACGGAAGAACGAAGGGCCATGACGATCCGGATGACCTGCGCTACGGAGATCTAATTCAAAGACGGCAAAATTTCATAAGAATTGCTCTAACGAGAACGTTCTCACACCCCGATAAAATATGTACGTCGTTCTCGACAAAATCTTCTGCAAAGGTGGGTGGGCGTAGGTAGCAGAAGATTACGGAGCAAGTCCTGTGTTCTGCCTATGAATGCAGGCTTGCTCGAATTTCAAATTTCGATCATGCTAATGGAATGGGCGAAATGGTCGGCGAGCCAAATCCCAAAGTCGACTGGTTCTTCAACAAGCCTTCTCTTTGGCAGCAAGAATTTGGCAAGCTCCGAGAAATCATTTTGAGTACAGGTCTAGCCGAGGAGCTGAAATGGGGATGCCCTTGCTACACCTTGAACGGCAAAAATATTGTCCTCATTCATGGATTTAAGGAGTACTGCGCCATTCTTTTCATGAAAGGAGCGCTTTTGAAAGACTCGATGGGAGTTTTGATTCAGCAAACGGCAAATGTTCAGTCAGCTCGCCACATGCGATTCGAATGCTTGGCCGATATTCGCGGATTGGAGGATACGATCAAGCGGTACATCGAAGGAGCGATCGAGATTGAGCGGACGGGATTGAAGGTTGTTCTCAAAGAGTCTTTGGAGTTCGAAGTGGCTGAGGAATTTGCTCGCGCTTTGGGCGATGATCCACAATTAAAGGCCGCGTTTGATGCCTTGACTCCTGGTCGACAGCGTGGCTTCTTACTGCATTTTTCTTCGGCTAAACAATCGAAAACTCGGGAAGAGCGTATCCGCAAGTGTCGCCCCCTTATCTTTGCCGGAAAGGGATTGCATGATGACAAATGACGCCCCCCGCCACGCCTCTATCAGTGATGGACGACGAGTTTGCACGTTTCGATGGTGAGAAGGGGCCTCCTTTTGGGTAGGAATCCTGCTCCTAGTAAGCCGAAATGGACAGCAGGATAGATTTTTGGATACAAATTGTCGAATAGTGAAAAGACAGTTCGACCATAGAGTGCTGCGGATTGAAACTGCAGCAGAGGAAACAATGCCGAAGTATTTAGTTGCTATTCACCACCCGGAAAACTACGATGGATCGAAGGAAGGTCCGCAGATGATCAAAGACATCGACGATTTGAACATCGAGATGCAGAAGGCGGGCGCGCGATTTTTCGCCGGTGGCCTTCAAGAGATTCAACGCGCAAAGTCTTTGCGATCACAGGGCGGAAAGGTTGTCGTGACCGATGGACCCTACCTCGAAACCAAAGAGCATATTGGAGGGTTCTGGATTCTTGATGCTGCGAATATGGATGAAGCCCAAGAGTGGGGTCGAAAAGCCGTACTTGCCTGCCGGGCTCCAGTCGAGGTTCGAGAGTTTCTCGGTGGTCGCGGCACCGCTTAACGGCCGTCCAGATACCGCTCACATTCTTGCGTGCTGATCTCATCGTAGGGGGCGTTGTCGGGTACGATTTCGGTTCCTACCGAAGGTAGTGAGCCCATGAGTGAGCGTAATTTAATGTTTGGCAACGGCGCCGACGTGATCGCCCCTTTCGATAAGGACGGCACGATTTCGGAGATGAGATCGGCGGTCCAGAGATTCGCCGAGGAACAGATTCTTCCCATCGACGGACCCACGTCGGAGGCGGGAGAATTTCCCGCTAGCATCTGGCGCAAGATGGGCGAGTTGGGCCTTCTGGGCGTCACGGCTCCCTCAGCCTATGGCGGGCTGGACATGGGCTATCTTGCCCACCTGGTTATTACCGAAGAGATTTCGCGCTGTTCGGGTTCCATTGGCCTCAGCTATATTGCTCATTCAAACCTATGTGTGAACCAGATCACTCTGAATGGTACGGAAGCTCAGAAAGCGGAGTTTTTGCCGAAGCTGACTTCGGGAGAATTTGTCGGCGCGCTAGCGATCAGTGAGGCCAACGCAGGTTCAGACGTGATGTCGATGCGCACCAAGGGAGAGAAGGTCGGCGGCGGATATCTCCTTTCCGGAACCAAGCTTTGGATTACAAATGGCCGATCGGCCAATGTCATCGTGGTCTATGCCAAGACGGACATGGAGAACAAAAAGATCACGGCCTTTTTGGTCACCACAGATTCCGAAGGATTTGCCGTCGGACAGAAGATTCATAAGATTGGTTTGCGGGCATCAGAAACCTATGAGCTGTTGCTCGATAAGGTTTTCGTGCCGGATGCTCATATTCTAGGACAGATTGACGCGGGAGCCGAGGTCCTCATGAGCGGACTCAATTTTGAGCGACTTATCCTTGCTGGCGGCGCGTTGGGTCTCGCTCGGGCGGCTTTTGAGGAGAGCTTGAATTACACTCATGACCGGCACCAATTCGCCCGTCCGATTAATAGCAATCAGGCGATTGCTTTTGACTTGGCACAAATGGCGGCCGACCTGGATCGGGAGCGATCGTTTGCTTACGTCGCGGCTTCCCTGGTCGATGCTCATGGTCATTCGGGCAAATCGCTCAATCGACTTTGTGCCGAAGTCTTCCTTACGGCAGCGCAAACAGCTGACCGGATTTCGAGCCGAGCGGTTGAGTTGCACGGCGGCAACGGCTACACCACCGAATACCGCGTGGGCCGAATTTGGAACGACGCGAAGCTTTACATGATCGGCGGCGGCACGTCGGATATCCGAAAACTTGTAATCGCGCGTGAGCTTGGGCTTCGGCTAGGCCGGTAGGTTAGTTTTCCAGCGCCAATATTCACTTCGCACGTGAACTAGGCTTCTTGAATGAAAATGGTGGGCGGTACAGGACTTGAACCTGTGACCCCTACAGTGTCATTGTAGTGCTCTACCACTGAGCTAACCGCCCGAAGGGAAGCATTATTAAACCCCAATCGAGTTCAGGCGCGCAAGTGACATAGAGGTGCATCGTAGCTTACATGTTGTTAAACTAGATTCGTGATCGGATCCTTGCTACCAATTCTCATTCTTGCCCAGCGACCACAGGTCACAGCCTGGGTCGTCGGCTACAACCCAACGAGCCTGCAGCGGCTTAAGGAGAGAGCTGACCAACTCGATGCGATCTACATGGAGTATTACACGCTGACCAAGGCAGGAAAACTGGCTCGAAGGGATGCAAATGCAAAGATCGCAACGGAAGCGAGGCAGGTTGCCAAAGCTCACAGGGTCGAGTACTACGTGATGATCAGCAATTACGCAGTAGACGATGGCAAGGAGATCGGATTCGAGCGTGAGAGGGTGGCCAAAGCCATGGCGCCTCAGGATTCTCGCACGGCATTTGCCGATAGCTTGGTCGAGTTTTTGAAGGCAGATGGCGCTGCAGGTGTGGACTTGGATATCGAATCTCTCAAAGCAGAGGACAAAGACCGATACAGTTCGTTCGTTACTGCGATCGGCCGGGCTCTGCATCGAAATGGATTGAAGCTCTCAGTGACGGTCCACCCGAAAGACAACATGGAGGGCAACTGGGATGGTCCAAAGGCTCTTGATTACAAGGCGCTCGGCGCAGCTGCAGATCGGTTCAACGTGATGACGTACGATTTCAGTTGGGATTCTGGTCCTGAGGGACCAATCGCGCCGAATGACTGGGTTGAACGTGTGATGACATTTACGAAGTCGCAAGTCGATGCATCGAAGATTGGGATGGGAGTGGCTTGCTACGGTTACGACTGGAGTAAGAAACCGGCGGCTTCCCTTTCGTGGGATGACTTTGGCGCGCGGAAGTTTGCCGTCGACAACCGGAGCGGTGAATATTTGGACGCCCATATTCACTATTCGGGAGCCAAGGCTTTTGAGCAGAAATATGCGTTGGCGACACGGCTCGGTGTCGGGTCAGTGGCGTTTTGGTACTGCGGATCGGAAGATCCGGGAATCTGGAAGATCGTGCCGCGTCGGTAGGGTTTTCCAAACTTTGGATGGCTGAACCCCTCCTCCTTTCGTCCTACCCCCACCGGTTCGACTACGGCCCTCTCACCGACACCCCCAGGGGTGGAGCGTGGTTAGTTCCCGACCCCTGAGTAATTTGCCAATATCGATGGTTATTTCTTCTTAGCCGCCTTCTTTTTGGCGTCCTTAAGGAACAAGGCGAGATCCTTCGGTAAGAGGCCACCCTCGACTCGCAGAATCACTTTGCCGGTCGAATCCATCACCATCAGGGTTGGAAGTGCAGAGACGTTATATTTCATGGCCGTTTTGCGGCCTTCTTTATCGGTGTTTTGCTTCACTGTGACGAACTGTCCCAGGTTCTGAATCGCGGCTTTATCTTTGTAAGTCGTTCGATCCATTTCTTTGCAGCTGCTTCACCAGTCTGCATAGAAGTCGATAAAGATGAGCCGCTTGGATTTCGCCGCGGATTTGAGCGCCTTATTGAAGTTGGTTTCCCACTTCACTTCGCCCGCAAAGGCGAAGCCGCTCAGGACGGCGAGGCTGGCGGCGGTTAAGAGTAATCGCTTCATCGTTGCCTCGCCTTCTATTTTGGCACGAGTACACTAGAACCTCCCATGAGTGAGAAGCAATTCCGCCTTTACGATTCGCTTTCGCGAAAAGAGAAGCCCCTCGTCACCGAGGAGCCCGGCCATTTACGCTTCTACACTTGTGGACCAACGGTCTATTCTTACGCGCACATCGGCAACTTTCGGTCGTTTCTGACCGCGGATTTGATCGTGCGGACGGCACGAGCGATCGGCTGGAAAGTGACCTGGGTTTCGAACATCACCGACGTGGGGCACCTTACGGACGACGACATCGCGGATGCTACTGGCGAAGACAAGATGGAGAAGGCGCTTCGCTCGAAAGAGGGCGAACAGTTCCACAACGTCTGGGAATTGGCCGAGTACTACGAAGATGCATATAAATCGGATTGGCGGCTTTTGAATTTGGTGGAGCCAGACGTTCGTCCGAAGGCGACGCAACACGTGCGTGAGCAGATCGTGGCGGCGGAGGATTTGATCGCCAAGGGGTTTGCCTACGAGACTCCGACGGGTGTGTACTTCAGCGTCGACAAGTTTCCAGAGTATGGCAAGCTAAGCGGCAACACCCAGGAAAGCTTGCGCAAGGGCGTCCGAGACGTGGTCATGGACGAGAACAAGAAGGACCAGTCGGACTTTGCGATTTGGAAGAAGGACGACAAGCACCTGATGCAGTGGTTCTCGCCTTATGGCTGGGGCTTCCCGGGCTGGCACATCGAGTGCTCGGTCATGGCCCGGGCGTATTTGGGCGATACGATCGATCTGCATAGCGGTGGTGAGGACAATAAGTTTCCGCACCACGAGTGCGAGATCGCGCAGAGCGAATCGTTGACGGGTAAGCCATTCTGCAACCACTGGACTCACACTGCTTTTCTGCAGGTGAATGGGCAAAAGATGTCCAAGAGTCTTGGCAACTTTTACTACGTTCGAGGCTTGGTCGAGAACGGAGCCGATCCGCTCGCGATTCGGTTCGCGCTCATCGCGGGTATCTATCGCAAGAATTTGAACTTCACCGACCAGGGCCTCGACGACGCGAAGACGAATATCGACCGATTTAAGCGAGCGGATGCCGCAGTTACTGAGGCTTTGGAATCGGGTGCTGCGGGTGAGGATGCGATCGGTGAGGAACTGGATTCGATTTACGAGCAGGCTTTGGATGCGATGCTCGGTGATTTGAACACGCCGATTGCGATTTCGAAAGCTTTGGAAGGTGCGAAGATCATTACTCGAGATCCTTTGACAAAGGCTGCGGCGGAGTCGGGGCAGCGATTCTTAGATCGGGTGAATGACTTGCTTGGCATTGTTCGTCATCCAGAAGCGTTCGCACCTTGCCAAGAGGCGGCTGGCCCGGCCGTCGACGAGGCTTGGGTGAATGAGCGGATCGAGGCTCGGAAGGCAGCGAAGGCGGCGAAGGATTGGGGAACGGCCGACGCGATTCGGAAAGAGTTGTCGGACACAGGGATTGCGGTGACAGATAATCCGGATGGGACGACGAGCTGGTCGGTTGGGTAGTTTCGGGGGCCAGTTGATCACCCACCATGTCTGGATGAAGAGGAAATTTACCTTGATTCCGAGTGAGTTAATTTCACTTGCCAAACTGGTTAGAGATTTATTAGCTGTCCCCCCTCCGTCGAGCCGATCATACGTTTTCGAAAGTTGAGGAATGATCGGCTCGCCACCCTCACGAAAGCTCGCGTTTGTGGCGAGCTTTCGCAAAGACTCTTCCCAGGGCCTGGGCGTGGTTAGCCAGCTAATAATAGAGCCTGCGTAACTTCAATCTTTAAGGGGTTACAATTTCCGGTTTCGGGAGGCCGAGGCCCTCGAGTTGCTTCAGGATTTGGTCTTTGTCGCCGACGAGGACGATCAGAGGTTTGGAGCCTTGGATGTACTTTCTCGAGACGGCGTTGAGGCGGCCCGCGTTGAAGTTCTGCAGATTCACGAGTTTCTGATCGATGTCTTGGAGGGTGATGCCAGTGCTGAGCGAGGACATTCCGACGCCGGCGATTCCCGCGACGGTTGAGAAGTCGGTGACCACGTCCGTCCGCATGATCTGTGCGGCCTTCTTAGCCTCTTCCTCCGAGATGTCTCCTTTCTCGAGGCGTGCGATTTCCGACATGAATTCCTTCAGCGAGGCGCCGGTGACGTCCGCGCGGACCGAGGAACTCATAGTGAACCAGCTGAGGTACGGATCGACGCCGAGCCGCGAGCCAGCGCCGTAGGTATAGCCCTTGTCCTCGCGGAGGTTCTGGTTGAGACGACTGGTGAAGCTTCCTCCCGAGATAACCCGGACTCCGTCGAGGTCGAGGAAGTCGGCATCCTTATCGGTAACGGCGGGGAAAAGGAATTGGACGACGGTTTGGACCGCATTCGGTCGGTCGACAATCACCACCCGGCTGGCCTGAGTTGGGATTGCGGGAATGGAGAAGCTGGTCTTGCCTGCATCGTTGCCGACCGCAATCTTTCCGATTGTGCCGCTGAGGGTCGAGGTTGCGGTGTTGTTGTCCCATCCTCCAGCGGCGAAGAATTCGGGCTTGAGAGATTGGAGCTTCTTGACCATCGCGACGACGTCCTCGTAGGTAATGGACTTGACGCTTTCGAGCGTTCCGGCGACCGGCTTGGCGTAGGGGTGATCCTTGCCGAGGAATTCTCGACGAGCGACCTTGCCAGCGACGGCCTGCGGGTTGTCGTTCTCTTGTTCGAGTTGCGCCGTCAACTCGGCTTTATATTGGTCGAAATCTTCTTTGGTCAAGCTCGGCGAGGTGAGGACGGCGTCGAAGAGTTCCAGCGCTTTGGCAGCGTTGGAAATCGGCGCGTTAAGCGAGAAGGTGGTTTGTCGATAGCTGGTACCGGCGGATACAGATGCGCCGATGAGATCGAGCTGGGCGGCAAATTGGGTGCCGTTCATCTTGTTCGCACCGCGCGTCATCAGTTCCATCGCCATCGCAGTCAGGCCAAGCTTTGGCTCATCGATTGAGCCGAGATTATAGTAGGCATCGATGGCAAAGACGGGGACTTCGGCGCGGCTCCAGTACGACAAGTTCGTGCCGTTGGGGAGTTTTGAAGTGGTTGGTTTGGGCGTGGTGAACGGAGCCGGGGCATCGATGCCTGGTTGCTTGTCGCGCGGGTTTTGGTCCGGCGACTTGGACTCTGGGATAACACGAAGCGTAAGTCGGTTGGCGAGGAGATACTTCTGCACGGCGGCCTTGACGCTCGCCGGTGTTGCTGCACGGAAGGCGTCGATTTCTCGCTGGAACGAATCTGGGTTCCCGTAGTAGAACTCGAATTCGTTCATCTTGTCGGCTTTCTGGTCGATGCTTTGAAGGGTTGCCGCAGTTTGCGATTCTTGCTTGGCAACGACTCGCTTGAGTTCGTTGGCGGTTGGGCCGTTCTTGGCCAGGTCGGCGACGACTTCGTCGATCGCCCTTTCCATTTCATCCTGGTTCTTGCCAGAGGCGAGGGTGGCATCAATGTAGAAAAGCGACCCGAGGTAGCGATTTTCCATGAACGAGGAAATTTCGGAAGCTAGACCCAGCTTGTTGACGAGTTTCTCCTGAAGTCGACTGGCTAGTCCATCCCCAAGGACGGCGGCAGCGACGCGCATTTCGAGATCACCGGGTTGCTTGGATGGGGGCGTGTGCCAGACGAGCAGCGACTTGGACGCAGAGACTTGGTCGACCATGGTCACCTTGGCGCCATTAAAAGTGAACGGCTGGACGATCTTTCGCTGGACGTCGTTCTGGCGGGGGAGCGAACCGAAGAGATCGTTGATCAGCGGTTTCACCTTTGCCGGATCGAAGTCACCAGCCACAACAAGCGAGGCGTTGTTGGGAACATAGAAGGTGGCAAAGAAGTTCTGGACATCTTGCACCGACGCGGCGGTGAGGTCTTCGTGGGAGCCGATGACCGATGTGGAGTACGGATGGCCTTTGGGGAACATGAGGCCATTGATGGCTTCGTAGGCTCGGCCGTACGGCGTGTTTTCGGTGTTTTGTCGTCGCTCGTTCTTAACCACATCTCGTTGAAGGTCGAGCTTCTTTTGGGTCATTGCTTTGCCGAGGTCTTCCAGGCGGTCGGCGTCAAGCCAGAGAAGGGTTGGGAGCAGGTTTGACGGGCCGAAGGAGTAGTAGTTGGTTCGGTCTTCCGCAGTGGAGGCGTTATTTTGGCCGCCGGCTTTCTCCATGATTTGGTCGAACTGGCCGGTAGGGACGCGGTTGGTGCCCATGAACATAAGGTGTTCGAAGAGGTGAGCGAAGCCGCTGCGGCGCTCGGGCTCGTCCTTACTGCCGACATAGAACCACGTGTTGATGGTCGCGACGGGAAGGGTCTTGTCGACGTGGAGAATGACCTTCATTCCGTTCGGGAGAACGTACTTCTCGTAGGGGACCTTGATGGTCTGCTCGCTAGGGGTGAGGATGAGCGAGGCGAGGGCGACGGCGGCCAGAACGGACATATGACGATAGTTTACGTTTTTTTGGGTGATGGGAGTTTCGGTTCTGGGACCTGGTTGCACTGTCAGCCATTCAATCGGTTCTCGAAATCATTCGGTGCAAGTTGAAATTTGATGAGAGTTCCCAAGTAATGCGCAATCCCCCGGTTCGTGCCTCACCGGCCCCTTTCCCAAGGGGTAGAGGGTCGCACGTGAAATTACGAATCTGTCAGCGGGAGTTTCGGTTCTGGGACTAGTTCTCGGACCATAGATTGTCGTTAGAACTACCCCCTCAGTCACGGCAAAGCCCTCGCGACAGCTCCTCATGAAAGCTTGCCATTGTGGCAACCTTTCTCAAGGGCTCTCCCAGGGGAGCTGCGTGGACTAGTTTCCTTGAATTTAGATTGCTCTCAACCATAAATCGCAATAAACACTGCCTACTCCCAGCTTCACTTCGTTCAACGCAGGGGTCGTAGACAGTGCCACACCAAGAGAATCTGGTGCAAACTATAGGGGTGATTCTCGTTATCGACAACTACGATTCGTTCACGTACAACCTCGTGCAGTACCTGGGGCAGTGCGGGGCGGAGGTTGACGTCAAGCGAAACGATGAGGTCACTGTGGACGAAATTCGGGCTTTGAAGCCAGATGGAATCATGCTCTCGCCCGGTCCATGTACGCCGAAGGAGTCGGGTGTTTGCCTGGACGTTCTTCGTGCGGCATTGGCTCAGGAGCCAGGGTTTACCGTTCCGCTGTTTGGCGTCTGTTTAGGACATCAGGCCATCGGTGAAGTGACGGGATCGGAAGTTGTCGTTGCTGACAAGATCATGCATGGGAAGTCATCCATGGTCGAGCACGATGGCAAGGGACTCTTCTCCAACATGCCGAACCCGTTTCGGGCTGTGCGTTACCACTCGCTGGTGATCGCTCGGCAGCATCCGCCCGAAGGATTTTTTGTGACGGCACGATCTTTGGATGACAATGAGATTATGGGTGTCCGGCACGAGTCCTTGCCGATCGAGGGAGTCCAGTTCCACCCCGAATCGGTGCTTACCGAAGAAGGATTCACGATCGTGGAGAATTTCTACAAACAGACTACGGCAAGTGTTGCTGGAGCCGCTTCTTAAAGTCGTCGTGGGGCAGGATGCCATCACTCACTTCGATCCAAGTGACGATCGGCGGTTCTTGATTGCGGACCCGAAAAGTAAACGTCACGTCGCCTTTTTCGAATTGGGCAGGCAAGTTATAGCTCAGCTCTTCGCCACGAGCTTTGAGGTCTTCGATGCTCGGAATCGTATCGGCCATTCCTAGCGAAATCAGGTTTCCTTTCTTAACCTTCGTTTCGTCCAGGATCTTGTGAACCTGAGTCGTGGATTCTTTCAGGATGTCCTTATCGACCGATTTGCCCCCGTAGTATTCCGTCACGATTCCGGCAATCAAAACTTTGCCTCGGCCAACCTTGGCACCCATGGATTTAAGCTCACCTCGTGCGATCAGAGCACCTGGAACGCCGATAGCGATGGTGAGTCCGATCACCCAGGCCAATAGCTGCTTCCCACGTCGTGCCTTCATAAGGATATTGGGAACAACACCTCCGTCGGCCGCGGAGTTCCTTGGCATCTACCAGGTTGTGGCTAAGCGGCTTCGACGACTTTCGGAACTCGGGTCATTCGGTACCGATCCAGGGTTACGGCGGCGACGATAATGACACCGGTAATGATTTCCTGAATCCAGTTCGCGATTCCCATTTGCGAGCAGCCCATGCCGATGGTAGTCATGATAAGCGTGCCCAGGGCCGCACCGAAAATGCTGCCTTCGCCACCTAATAAGCTGCCGCCGCCGATAACGACGGCCGCAATCATTTTCAGCTCTTCGCCAGCGGCGATGGTCGGATCACCGATTCCAACACGAGACTCCTGCATGAGTCCGGCGATTCCTGCGAAGAGGCCGCAGATGGCATAAACCATGATCTTGACGTTGCTAATATTAATGCCGCAAAGCCGAGCCGTCTTCTCGTTGGAGCCGACCGCCACAACATTTCGACCAAAAACCGTTCGATTCAAAACAAACCACATAAAGACAAGCAGGACCAGCCAAACCCATGCGCCTTTGGGGATGAGCTGCCATCGCTCAGTCTTTCCCAACGCCTTGGTGAAGATCGAAATCCAAGTATCGGGAACACTGCCAATGGTCTGCTCGTGCGCCAAGCCCTTGGCAATGCCACGAAATATGAGCATGCTGGCGAGAGTTACGATAAACGGCCCCACTTTGAGTTTCGCCACGAGAAGGCCGTTCACCAAACCCGCAAGCAGGCCGATGATCACGGCGGCGGCAATGCCCAACGCAGGGTTGTTCGTTGCCTTTATGGTGATCGCGACGCCAACAGTGGTTAACGCAATCGTCGAACCGGGACTTAAATCAATTCCGCCGGTCATGATGACGTAAGCCATTCCAATCGCGCCGAGGCCGACAATGATCGCCTGGCGCATCATCAGTTCGAAGTTATCGAGCGTGATGAACGGGCGTTGGGTGAAGTGCTGAATAGCGAAGTGGGACACAAGGCAGATCACTAGCCATGCGACGATGATTCCCAGGGCACCTTTCGCTTTCATTACTGCACGCACATCTCCATCAGCTTTTCTTGATTCGTCTGCGAAACTGGAATGAACTCAGAGAGATTCCCCCTACTCATTACGGCCACGCGGTCACAGATTCCCAATAATTCTGGCAGGTATGAGCTCACGATCAAAACCGCTTTCCCCTCTTTTGCCATTTGGTCGATGAGTTCGTATATTTCTGCCTTGCTCCCAATGTCGATGCCCCGGGTGGGTTCGTCGAGGATCAAGACCTCGCAGCCGGAGTGCAGCAAGCGTGCGATGGCAACCTTTTGCTGATTACCTCCGGAGAGTTCGCTAACGTTTTGGGTCACCGAGTGGGCTTTTACTCTCAGTTTCTTAGCGAACTTGTCCGCTACCTCGTCGTTGGCTTTGGATGAAAAAAGCCACCCTTTCCGTCCGGGCAACGTGAGGTTTTCAGAAATCGTCATCCCAAGGGCGAGGCCCTCTTCTTTTCGATCCTCCGAAACAAATCCAGCACCCCCAAACCAGGATTGGTGAATGGAATGCGGCGAAGACGACTTGAGGGTGACATGGCCAGAGCGAACATGATCGAGGCGGAAGATGGCTCGTAGGAGCTCGGTCCGACCTGCACCATTGAGTCCAGCGACGCCGCAAACTTCGCCACGATGCAGAGTAAAGCTTGCGCCACTCGGTTTGGCATTGTCGCCAAACAGGTTTTCAACTTGGAGGAGCTCTTCTCCCGGTGTCCGCTGCGACCGAGGGAACAGTTCGCTCATTTCCCGACCGACCATATGCCGAATAATTTCGGCTTCTGTGATCTCGGCCATTGGAGCGCGATGCACCATTTGTCCATCGCGGAGGATGGCGATGTGATCGGCAATTTCTCGGATCTCGTCGAGGAAGTGGGAAATATAGACAATGGCCTTGCCTTGCGACTTAAGTCGCTGGACGAGTTCGAACAGCTTTCGGATATCTGCCTTGGTGAGGCTGCTTGTGGGCTCGTCGAGCAAGACGTAGTCGGCGTTGATCGCTTGCGTACGGGCAATTTCGACCACCTGTTGGAGTGAAATGGAAAGCTCGCGAACCTCTTTCGATGGGTCGAGGTCAGGATAGCCTAGCGACTCAAGGATCGGTCTCGCTTTAGCTTCGGCTTCTTTCGGTGAGAAGCCAGTCGACCCCATCTGGCCAAGGAAGATATTTTCCGCCACGCTCATGTGGGGACACAAGGCGAGCTCTTGGTGAACGAGAGCAACTCCACTCCGTAGGGCGTCGATCGGGTTGCGAGGTGAATAAGGCTTGTCGTCAATGGTGAGCGAACCCTGATCGGGCACTTCCTCACCCGAGAGGATGCGCATCATCGTGCTCTTGCCGCTTCCGTTCTCTCCTGCAAGGGCCAAGACTTCACCGGGACGGATTTGGAATGAGACGTCGATGAGGGCGCGGGTCTGTCCGTAGCTTTTGTAGATTCCCGACACCTGCAACATGGACATTGGTTTTACCCCTTTTGGCTTTCTGCTTACGGCTTCTCAGATGCGGGAAGAGCAATTCGGGCAAGCGGCAAGACAAAGAAAAAATACGGGTAAGCGAATTTCGACACCTGATAGGTGTCGAATTTTGCTTACCCGTGCTACACGTGATGGACGCTAACTACTCGTTCTTAGCGCCGGCATTGATCCAACCAGCGATCGAATCCTGGTCGGCTTTGGACAGCGGCGCGGCTCCACCTGCGGGCATTTTGGGTCGAGGCCCCGAAATCGACCGGTAAAGAGCACTGTTGGCAGCGTCGCCCGCAGTCACCTTGCGCATGATTCCAGCATAGGAGTCTACGGAGAATCGGCCCTTAGGATTGCCGTCATTGTGGCAACCTTGGCAGTTCGCAACGAGAATCTTCTGGACATCGGCAAAGCTTGCACCGGAAACGGGCTTCGGCTCTTCTTTCTTTGCCCCGGCTGGAGCAGCAAAGGCAAAGTCCTTGGCATCCACAGCATCCTTACTCATAGAGATGTTGGACCCGATGATGATCCAATCGCCATTCATCGCGCCTTTGGCTACACCGGTCTTGCTGTCGATGAAAAGACTCACTTCCTTATCGTTGGCCAACTTCATCGAGACTTCGGTAGCTGGTCCGCCCGGCAGGTTTCGCGAACCCTTGACCGAGTATTCCTTGACGCCTTTGAATGCTTCCTCATTGAAGAATGCAGCCCAGGCCCATACGTCGGATTCTTTCGTCCGAGCGAGGCTGGCAGGTGCCTCGGTGTAGGTGTTGGCTTCTTTGTTGAGAATCCAAACCGTTTTGCCGTCGGAAACGGCTAGCGACTTTGCCGATTCGATTTTGAACATGCCATCCTTGCTGTACGAAACGGTTTCCTTGTCTGGGGAACCGCCCGAAAGCTTTCGAAGCATAAGTTCTGCTTTGAACGATTTGGCCGCGTGAAGGGTCGCGACGTGGGACTTAATGATCGCGGGCGCATCGGTTTGGGTGATGAGGGCAGCCCCAAACAGTGTCGCGAGCGACGAAACAGCTAATAATTTCAACATCCGGTGACCTCGAAGAATCTGACGAATCTCTGGCGCTAGAGTTTACAGTCTCTAGGCCAGAAATCATATGCTAGGATATTTCGTTCTATGCAAACTTCCCTTACTTTCTTACTCTTAGGCGCTGGCGCACGGGGGACGATGTTCGCAGAAATTCTTGCCACCGACTATGCGAAAGGGACCGTTGTCGGCGTCGCAGAGCCTGATCCAGAGCGGCGCGCAAAAATCGCCGAGATGCATGGAATTCCGCTTGAGCGGCAGTTCGAGAGTTGGGACATGGCCTTGGCCGAGGGCAAAATTGCGGATGTTGTTATCAATACAACTATGGACCGGCTCCACAAGCCTTCCGCGTTGCGAGCACTCGAACTTGGATACCATATGCTTCTGGAAAAACCGCTCGCAAGTACGTTGGATGACTGCATTGCCATCGCCGACGCGGCGGAGCGGGCGGCAACAATCGTCAGCGTTTGCCACAGCCTACGGTACAACGATGTATATCGCGCGGTCCGCGACTTGCTCCAGTCGGGAAGAATTGGCGATATCGTGTCGGTTGACCAACTGGAAGCGGTGGAGCATATTCATCAATCGCACTCCTTTGTTCGAGGCAACTGGGGAAATGAAGGCCGCAGCTCGTTTATGCTTCTCCAGAAGAGTTGCCACGATATCGACATCCTTTTCGATCTCATCAACGATACTTGTATGCGGGTCAACTCCTTCGGGTCGTTAAAGTTCTTCTCAAAGGCCTACGCGCCTAGTGGTGCCCCACTGCGCTGCTTGGATGGATGCCCCGTTGAGGACGAGTGTCCTTATCACGCCATGAAGGTCTATGGTGCAGAGACGGGTTGGGGACGGTATGTGGGTCTGCCCAAAGATCCTGACCTCCTTCGACCATTGCTGCAGGAGGGACCGTATGGAAAGTGCGTGTTCCAAACCGACAACGACGTGGTCGACCACCAGATTGTGGCCATGGAGTTCGCAAAGGGCCAGACGGTTACGTTCACGATGACGGCGTTCACCCACTTTGGTGGACGTCGCCTCCGCATCCACGGAACCAAAGGCTATTTGGAGGCTGCAACCGAGACACGGAAGATCGAAGTTCAAGAGTTCTGGGGCGAGAAGAAGCACGAAGAGATCGAGATTCCGGTCCGCGAAGGTGGGCATGGCGGAGCAGATCCCTTGGTCATTGGCACATTGATCGAAGCAATCGAGCGAAACGATCCAAGCATCGTCCGCACCAATACGAAGAACTCATTGGCCAGCCACAAGATCGTCTTTGCCGCCGAGAGGTCGCGACGCGAAGGACGAGTTGTACACCTCAGCGAACTCTAAGGTTTCGGAGCATTGTTGTTGGCGCCAGTTACCGACGATTCTGGATCAAGGCTGATCGCGGATATCGTCATCTTGTTGTTCGTGTTTCGGACGGAGACGGTGAAGACTCCTGTACGCTTTGTGAACTTGGCGTGAACGATAAAGTTCACGTAGAAGCCTTTGTTGGGTCCGGTCGATTCGGTGTGAAATGGCTTCCGGCTGTCCGATTCTGGCTCCTCTAGCGAAACCAAAGGACCAAGATTCTCATTCAGAGTCTTGAACAGTTTCTCAGTTTCTACCTTTTTGTCGGGTTGGTTGTAGAGATCGTCGGCGTACACGGCAAACTTCTTTTCGTCCCAGGTCTTTGCGGTGTCGGTGAGCGCCAGCTTTACGAACGACTTGTTCTTGCTGGTTGTCGTCATCAGCTTCTCACCGAATTGACGGACATAGAACACGGCCGAAAGGCAGCACAGGACCAATATGCCGAAGAACACGGCGAAAGTGATCCCGATTTTCTTGTTCATTCAGTCTCCAGCGGAGGCGAATTAGTCGCTTCGTCGCTTTGCCTCTTCAATATCGATGTTGGTTGGGATTCGAAAGATAAAGTCCGACCCCTTGCCTAGTTCCGATTCGACCCAAATCTTGCCAAAGTGCACTTCTTGGACAAGGTGCTTGACGAGGAACAGACCAAGGCCCGTGCCATAAATCTTTCGGTTGTCCTCGTTGTTCACGCGGTGGAACCGCTCGAACACCTTGGTAAGGTGATCCTTCGGAATACCCAAACCTTGGTCACGGACACCGACTTCAAGGAACTCGCCATCGACCTTCGCATGAATCAAGACATCGCCACCGTTCGGGGCGTATTTGATCGCGTTGTTGAGGAGGTTGGTAAGAATCTGGTCAAGCTTGTCCTCGTCTCCGACCATTTGCTTGGGCAATTCGCCCTTCACATCGAGTTTGATGATGTGTTTGGTCGTCGCCTGCTGTTGGACCTTTTGAACCTTGTCGAGAAGCGTGCGAATATCGACATGGGTGTAATTCGGCTTTAGCGACTCACCAGCTTCGATTCGGCTTGTATTGAGGAGGTCGTCGATGAGTCGTCGCAACCGATCGCATTCGCCAACGACGATGCCGAGGAATTCGCGCTGATCTTCGATGCCATACAGTTCATCGTCGAGACCCTCAAGTAGGGTGCTGGAGAAGCCCTTAATTGCGGTAAGCGGCGTTCGAAGTTCGTGCGAAGCCATGGCAACAAAGCTCGACTTCATTCGGTCGATGTTGCGAATCTCGGTGACGTCGGCGAGGATCGCCACGACGCCGATGCCCTTTCCGTCTTGGCCGAGCACCGAGGCAAATTGCGACTCATAAATTCTCTCGACCGTTCCGATCGTGACGTGGGTCTCAACCTTTCCGATTTCTTCGCCGGTAAGCGTCTTGTCGATCGCGGAAATAAACGCCGCGTCCTTGACGATTTCATCGAGGTTCTTGCCAATGCTTTCATCGGGACAAGAAAAGATGGCGCGCGCGGTAGCGTTGATCTGAAGAATGCGTCGCTCGGTAGAGACGAGGAGCAAACCAGCGGTCAGCGACTCGAACGTCTGTGCCAGTTCTTCCTTTTCACCTTCGAGCTCGCGATACATCTGGAGGTTCGCGATGATGGAGCCGACGTTCTTGGCCATGCGCTCCAGAAGTCGAACATCCTCGTCGTTAAAGTCTTCACTATGCTTCTTGTTGAAGGCATGAAGGACACCGATCACATTTCGTTCGACGACACGGTTCTCTTCATCTCGCTTTTCGATAATGAGGGGAACGCAAACGCCATTGGTGACGTGCATCAGACCAAATGGTTCTTCACGCGCCTCAGGAATCGTTTCGATATCCTGATAAATCATCGGCTCGCCTTCGCGAAATACCTTTCCGGAAATGCCGTGGGTCGCCCGAACTCTGAAGCTACTAAGATGGGCTTCATCGATGCCGAATGCCGGCGGAATACCCTTCAGATCGCCCATTTCGCGCTCATGGAACATGATCACGATTTTCTCGGCCTGAAGGATCATGGCGATTCGCTGCACCAGCCTTCGCAACGTGACGTCGGCCTGATCGATCGGAGTGACGTCGACAGGCTGCTCAACCTTCGCAACCGATGGGACATTACTGTCGGTTTCGAGTTCGCTAATACGCCGTGTCAGGCGATCAATCTCAGCTTTTTGTTCCTCTATCCTGCGCTGCAAATCGTCGGACATTTGCGATAAATTCCTCGTACATTGACGCACGCGGACGTGGTTCAATGAATAACCCCTTAAGTATGACCGGTTCTCTGTTCGAAATGTGTGGGCATCATGGCTTCTGAACGCGATCTTTTACCTTTATTTCCTCTCAACTCAGTGCTCTTCCCATTCTCACGAATGCAACTCCACATTTTTGAGCCTCGTTACCGGGAGATGGTGAATCATTGCCTGACCACAGGGGTGCCGTTTGGGATCGTATTGATCCGAACTGGAGACGAGGTGGGAGGACCGGCCGAGCCATACCTGGTTGGTACAAAGGTTCGGATCATCGAGACGCATTTGTATGACGACGGCCGATACGATCTTTCCATCGAAGGTGTTGAACGATTTCGAATTCGAAATATTCATTCCGAGAAATCGTATTTGGAGGGCGAAATTGAGTCAGTGGAGGAGCTTGCCGAGTTGGATCAAGAGTATTTGGGCCGCCTTACCGATGAGGCACGTGGATTGGGTGAGCAACTTATTCGCGAGCATGTCGATAGCGGTGAGTTCGGGATTCGAGTTTTGTTTCCGGAAGACTCCTTTCAACTTTCCTTTGCATTGGCGAACATGTTGGACTTCACCCCGATTCGCAAACAGTTCTTCCTCGAACTGACTGAAACATCCGTTCGGCTTGAAGCTATTGTGGAAGTTCTGAACGAGTTAGTTCGGCAAATCTCGGCACCAATGCGGAGGTTGACCTCGCAAGACCTCACCGACTGGATCTCCCCGAACTAAGAATCTTAGTTTAGAGACCGGTTTGTCCTAAAAAGTTTCGTCAAATATGGAATGCAACCTAATGCAAGGCATTCTATGTCGTCCAAACAACTATGAATCGTAAGTTTGAAGGATTTGGGTACGGGCACGTTAATCCACCGATCTCAGATTCGGCAATGTTTGAATTTGAAACCGCGGCAGAAATGACCGAGATGTTCGAAATTGGACTGCCCGGCCGATTTCTCTATGGACGACACCTGAGTCCTTCGAATGCGCTCCTTGCGGAGTCCTTAGCTGAGTTAGAAGGTACTGAATCCGCCGCTGTCTTCGCGACGGGCATGGGTGGAATTGCGTGTGCGCTCATGCAAGTTTGTTCGGCCGGCAGCGAAGTCGTCGCGAGTCGGACTGTGTATGGCGGTACTTACGCTCTGCTGGGAAATCTCTTGCCAAGATTTGGCGTCAAGACGACTTTCGTTGACATGAACGATCTCGCAACCGTCGAGAGAGCCATCACGCCAAAGACCAAAGTTCTTTATTGCGAGACGTTTAGCAATCCGCTCTTGGCGATTCCTGACCTAAAAGGGCTGGCCCAGTTGGCCAAATCTCACGGAATTCTGCTCTTTGTCGACAATACATTTGCTCCACTCATTGTGAAGCCATTTGAGCTGGGTGCGGACCTTGTGATTCATAGCCTAACCAAGTACTGCAATGGGATGGGTGATCACCTTGGCGGCGCGGTATGCAGTTCTCGCGAGTTTGTAGGTCAGTTGTTGGACGTGAATCAGGGTATGTCGATGCTCCTTGGCCCAACGATGGATGCCCAAGTGTCGTCAGCGATTCGCAAGAATTTGCAGACTCTGCCCGTCCGGATGAAGCAGCATTCGGCGAATGCCATGGCGGTGTCCCAAGAACTCTGGGATCGAGGCTACTCAGTGGTCTATCCTGGATTGCCCAGTCACCCTGACCATTCTCGGCTCGCAGAATGCGCAAATCCAGATTACGGATTTGGTGGCGTGCTCACTCTCGATTGCGGCAATCGAGACCTGGGAGATACGTTCATGCAGGACTTAGTGTCACGACATGTCGGGCACTTGGCGGTATCCCTCGGTTTTGTGCAGACCCTTTTTTCGATGCCAGCCTGCAGCACTTCGTCGGAGATTCCGGAGACAGAGCGCGAGCGCATGGGATTGAGTACCGGATTTGTCCGATTCTCGATCGGGGTAGAGCCAGACTCGAAGACCCTCGCTATGGAGATCGCCGACTCGGCCGACCGAATTCTTCGGTCGGCCAAACGGCGTTCTGCTTAGTTTCCGATGCCTAATGCCGCATCAGCGGCACGTTTGATGCGACCGCGGCGATCTTTGATCTTTTGCGCAGCCTTGAAAACGTCCATGTTCGATTGCTTATCCCAAGCGGCAAGAGCATTGATGGAGGCCACAACCACGGCGATAGGAGCCTTGTCATTGATGAAGGAGCGCAGTTTCGCCGTGGTAGCCGCATCGGCAGGCAGTTTTGCTAAAGCCTGAACTGCAGTGGCCCTTCGGTCGAAGTTTTTGTGGTCCAGCATTTGAGTCCAATATGTGCGCATGCTTTGGTCAGCCAAGTTCACCAAAGACTGAATGTTCCGAAACACGAGCGACTCTCCCTTGTCGGCTGCTACCGCGTCAGCGACGATTCGCACATTTTCGGGGCCACCGATTTTCATGAGGCGAATCATCGCCTCTTGTCGGTCTGGTGCATTGAGGCCATATTTGACAATCGACGGCAATTCGGAATCGGCCCAGTGGAGGCTTGGAATTTCTCGAAGGAAAGAATGGGTGGGATCAAAGACCACTGCCGTTGGCTTCGAGCTCGATGGGAAAGAGAACGTTTCGTCGGCTTTGGTTATGTGCACTGGCCAGAGCGTATGCCGACCTGTCGCGTCGATCGTATCAACCTTCGTGATCACATCGTAAACCGGTGTTCCATCGGCCGTGTCTTGATTCTGCTTGACATTAAGTTTTACTGCTCCGTTGTCGTAGGTCCAGGTGTAGTCGATCACGGGATGTCCGGGCTTGTCGAACCACTGAGCCCAAAACGGCTCGACGTTGAAGCCCGATTCCTCGGTAAAGGCCCGGCGAAGCTGAGCGCTTTCTACTGGCGTATGTCGCCAAGTGGTAAGGTACCGATGCAGTCCGCTGAAGAAGGCTTCGTCGCCAAGGAAACGGCGAAGGGTATGTAGCACGGCGCCGCCTTTTGGATAAGTGTGGCTATCGAACATGGCGTCGCCATTGGTGTACATCTTGTTCGAAATTGGCCGCTTATACTGCCGTGCCTCGCTGAAGTAGGCGCGGTTGCCATCTTCTAATTCCCACTGGTAAGCAACGTCTCCTCGGCTATGCTCAAAATACATGTACTGCATGTAAGTCGCAAAGCTTTCGTTGAGCCAAGTGTCGCTCCAATCCTTACACGTGACAAGATCGCCAAACCATTGATGGCCCAATTCGTGCGAGTTCAGGCTGTCCATTCGGAACCAGCCGTCTCGGGCTTCTGTCAGGCTGGGTTCTCCAAGAGTCGTTGCCGACACGTTTTCCATGCCGCCGCCAAAATCGTACATTGCGTTCTGCGCATATTTTGGCCATGGGTATTTCACGCCAAGGATATTGCTGTAGAAGGTCAGCATGTCTTTGGTGTGGCCAAATGAATCGTCGATCATATAGCCTTCGCCCTTTGGCGTCACGTACCAAAGGTCCACATCCTGCCACTTGTCCTTTTTGATATCAAAGGGTCCACCAACCATCGTGAGTAGATAGGTCGCGTGGGGTTGGGTCATCTTCCAGTTGTAGGTCTTTTTCTTCTTGTTTGCGCTAAGCGTAGTCGAAGTGAGAACTCCGTTCCCGATCATGTTCCAGTCAGCCTGAACCGTACAGTGGGTTTCGCTGGTGGTCATATCGTTCGGATAATCCCACGTGGGAGCCCATTCACAGTTGGTCTCTGCTTCGCCTTGTGTCCAGAATCCTTCACGGTACTGCACTCCTTCGCGCGGTTCGATCCAATGGAATCCGCCGCCGCCACCACCAAATGGCCGTGCTTTCGAATTCTTTGCATTGTAGGCAATGGTGATATTAAACGGCTTGCCCTTTTGCGTCGAAGGAACTTCGATCAAAAGGTCGGTATTGGCTCCTCTACGGAACTTGGCGGGCTTGCCCTGATAGAGGACCGAGGTTATATTGAGTGACTTGCCAGCCATCAGTTTGACTTCTGTGATCCCTGTTCGCAGTGGACTTAGTGTGTTTACGGTCCTTCCTGTAATTGTTCGGTTGGCATAGTCGACATCGACGGTGATATCGATGTGCTGCAGGTCGCAAGTGCGGTCCAGAGCATAGTGGAGGGATGCCAAGGGGGGCGCGAAGGGATTTTGGCGTTGACGCTGGGCCATGACCGAGGCTGAAGCTAATGCAGCGATTGCGACGGATAAGAAGGTTCTCATATCAATGCGATGACGCTACCAGAATTGGGCGTA
>CAMFIS010000026.1 GCA_945952345.1 uncultured Fimbriimonas sp. | reverse complement strand
ACGACGCCGGTTTCGAGGCTGGAAATGGGTTCGCCGTTGTCGGCGGAAACGTCCTTTCGGCCCTTGCTGTGGCCGCTGATCCCAAGCCTTACTTCCTCGGTCAGATTGAGGTTCTCGAGCACATCGACAACTCTTAGCGATTGTTCATAGTGGCGGAACCTCGTCGGCTCGTCGTGAACGATCGTGTCGAGCGGCAGTTCGTCTTGAAGCGGCAGCTCGGTGCGGCCGTTTGCTAGCCAATACTCGCGGATTGCTTCGTCGAGGGCGAACTCGCCCGCATGCCCGAAGGGACTGTGGCCCACGTCATGGCCAAGAGCGATGGCTTCGATCAGGTCCTCGTTGAGGCGAAGAGCTCTCCCGATGGTCCGCGCGATCTGGGCGACTTCCAGCGTGTGAGTCAGGCGCGTTCGGTAGTGATCGCCGAGAGGATCGATGAAGACTTGGGTTTTGTGCTTGAGTCGGCGGAAGGACTTGGAGTGGAGGATGCGATCTCGATCTCGCTGGAAGCAAGTGCGGACGGAATCCTGCTCTTCGGGACGGACTCTTCCAAGGCTTTGCGAGGCTTTGGTTGCGAGGGGAGCGAGCATCTGCCCCTCCCTCGCCTCGATATCCTCACGCACGCTCTTCGTCACGATAGACAGACGGATGAAGCACGTGATTCGGACTTGGGAAGTGATTGGTTTGAGTTGAGCGGTGGATTATCAATCGCTCCCTCAAAAACGACGACGGATGTCGGGCGATATCGTACGTAAAATTCAGCTTTTGAGGGTCAAACGAATAGCCTCAAAAGCTAGATCAGTCCCGTCTAATCATCCTGTCCAGATCGTCGCTATTGAGGCAGCCTGTCCGGAATGCATTGCTGCGAGCCTCCATAGCTCCGCATGGGTAAAGAAGATTTGGCGGTAATCCTCGCCACGGAGGCAGCCCTCCCGCGCTAAGAGCTAAACGCTCTGCGCTAAGTCCTCAAAACTTACTTACTCGCTGTCGTCGAGCTACCCAGAAGCGCCGAGAGCCGCTGTCCCTGCGACTGGAGATCGGCAATGCGAGATTCCATCGCGGCAAACTGATTACGGAGTTCGGTCGCCTTATCGTCCGCACGCTTGTTGATGGCGTCGATCTGAGTCTGGATCGAGTCGGCTTGGTCACGAACGCTCTTCGCTGTGGTGACGGTGATACCATTCGAAAAGTCAGTATAGGAGTTCAGCAGGTTATTCAGCGTTCCGTTAAGGCCGCTCGTAAAGTTGATCGAGCCGACGTTGCCGGTGGTCGTTCCTGAATACTGAATCTGAAGTCCGTTGGCAACCGTGTTAGTCGACGCACCCGTGAGGAACTGACCAACGCCGGTCGCGGCTTGTCCAGCAATGGTTCCGGCCACGTCGAGACCATCCGTCAAGGTTCCGGCGGCAAAGCCCACACCCGAGTTCGTGCCTAGGGGCGATTGGTTACTGACCAGCGTGAACCGACCGTTCGTTCCAAACTTCTTGCTATCGACCTGCAATTTCCCGCCGTTATCGCTGGCAACCAGCATGTCCTTCAACCGGGGATCACTGTTGATCTTGTTGACGATGTCGGCCATCGTCGATCCGATATCCAGGGTGAGATCGACCGACCCGGTGGCAAACATCGAACCAGCGAAGGTCAGTTTCTCCGAAGTTGTGTTCGGCCCCGTCTTCTGGGTTGCGGCGATGTATTGCGACTTCGTGGCGACCTGCGTGATGTTCACGTCGTACGGAACTGCGGAAGAAGTCAACGTACTCGACGTACTGCTAACGTACGAAACCGTGCCCGTGGTCGAGGTGCCAAAGTTCTGGAAAATGCGCTGTACCGAAGTCGGGTCCGCGGTGATGGCCGCCTGAAGCTTGGTATCGTCGATCGTCATATTGCCGTCGGAATCCAAGCCGAAGCCAATATCGATGAGGTTCCTGTATGTTCCGGTCAGACCGGGAACATTGGAAAGCATCGTCGTGTGCACGGTGGACTGGTACTGCTGAACCAAACTATCTGCGAACAGCGGTCCGGTTTGGAACGAGGTGGCATCGAACGAACTGTATTGTTTGATGAACGCATTAGTGGCATTGTAAGCGGTCATCACACCTTTAATTCGTCCGGCAACCGCACCAGCATCGCTAGACAAATTGATCGAAGTCGAAGGCGGAGTCGTGCTGTCGGCTTTCAGCAAGGTGACGGTCGCGCCCGAGATAACGTTCGTGATGGTGTTGGATGCGCTCGTGAGGCTGACGTTGTCGATCGAGTACGCGGCATCTTGCCCCTGAACGAGTTCATGGCCAATCCCGTTTTGCAGGATCCCAAGGCTCGTGAGCGTATTTCCCGAATCCGTAAAGGTCGGCGTTCCACTCGAACCAACGATCTTCAGCGAGTAGGAAGTAACGCCGTTGGTTTGGCTCGCAACGACCGAAGCTGTCGCTCCGGCCGAGGCCGAGTTGATCTTATCGGCAACATCCTGTAGAGAGTCCGTGGCAAGATTGACGTTGACTCCGGTTCCATTGACTTGAATTGTTTGAGCGCCAAGACCAGTAGCTCCGATCAAGGTGCCGATGGCTGTGGTTGCGGCCGTAAAGCCTGAACCGAGTGCGCCGTTTGTGACCGGATTGCGAACTGTACTGGAGCCCGAAACCATTCCGAGCGAACTCAAGGTCGAGCCTGTCAGGTCGGCCAACTGCGGTTTGTTGAGGAGTCCGGTCGACGTCGACGTAAAGGTAAGAAAAGCTTGTCCTGGACCACCATTGATGACGCCAGCGGCAACGCCGGCGTTTAGAGAGTTCACCTTGGCGGCGATAGACTGAATACTATCGGTCACATCGACGTTAATGACTTTACCGTTCACCACAAACTGGCCGGTTTGGCCGAGCGCAGTTGAGGTGTCCGTCTGCGCAGCGGAAGACATCTTTTCCGCCTGCGCGAGTCTTGATACTTTGATGGTGTAACTGCCTGGCTGGGCCGTTGCATCCGTAGTGACGGAAGCCACGCTTGGATCGCCGACGCTGACTGCGACGGCTTGGAATGCCGTGGCCGAGTTCAGGGCGCCAACCGCTTGGGATAAACCCGAAATCTGAGTTTTGAACGCGTCGTAGAGGTCCGCTTTCTGTCGGAGAACCGCCTGCTGTTGGGTCAAACGGGAAACGGAAGCTTTCTCGACCGAGACAAGCTTTGTGATAATGCCCTCGGTATCCAGGCCACTGGCCAGGCCGCCGAAGTTAATTCCAGATACGCTTCCAGTAAGACTCATCTATCCCCTACGCCGCCATCATGCCGTAAATCTGACTGGCCTCATCGACCTTATTCCGTACGGTCTCGCCAACTTGAGCAATGGTCTCGCCGGTCAGGCCTAAAGTCTCAATCAACACGTCGGCAAGCGGTCCAATCGGACTTTTGTTATCGTAGTAGTAAGACTTGTTCATCCAGTCTGCGACAGCAAGAATAGCTACCTCGACGGGAATTTCGCCCTCGAAAGGACCTTCGTGCAAGCGAATGCCCTCGACAATTTTCTCTGGGAGTTCCCATCTGTCAGCCACGATTGCGCCGATACCAGCATGAGTGTCTCCTAAGAAGTGAAGTTCTTCGTACTCGTAGGTCGTATTCGCTTGGTTAGCTTTCATCACCAGCTTCTGGTAAGTCGGCTTGAAATTGCAAAAGAAGAACATTCGGCCGACGTCGTGCAGAATTCCGATCGTGGCGACCTCGTCCGCAGTCTTTCGCTCGACGCTGAGTTTGGAGCACAAGGCGGTGCAAGCAGCGGCAGTCGCGAACGAGTGCTGCCAGAATCGGCGCATGCCGTCGGCGTCAACTGGCCCCTTCGACGAGAATGCTCCGATGGATCCCACACTGAGCGTGATGGTTCGGACCTGTTGAATTCCAAGAATCAAAACCGCTTGGCCAACGCTCGTAACTTGACGCGACAAGCCGTAATAAGCCGAGTTTACGATTCGCAAGACTTTGGAAGCCAATGCCTGATCGCCCGAAATTATCTCGTCGATTCGGTGCATATCCGGCTCCATCCGGTTTGTTTCGTCCAAAACCTTGGCTACCGCCGTTGGCAACGGCGGTAGCTCTTTCAGCGACTGTTCCAGTCGCTTACGAATGACTAATGCTTCTGCATCAATAACCATGATCAACCCCTCGAGTGACTTCCAGAAGTGAGTTGACATCGACGATCAGCGCGACCTTTCCGTTGCCCAATATCGTGGCGCCGGATAGACCTCGAAGTTCTCCGCAGTATTTGCTGATCGACTTGATCACGACTTCCTGTTCTCCTAGCAGTCGATCCACCACGAGGCCAACCTTTTGGTCTCCGGAACCGACGACTACGACATAATCTTCGGCAGATTCTTTAACAAAACTCTCCCGTACTTTGAAAACTTCTACTACTTTCATCAACGGGACGGTTTGTCCGCGAAGCAGCATCACCGATCGCTTGCCCACTTTCTGAACTTTCACAGAATCAAGAGAAAGGGTTTCGACGACGGAACCTATTGGCATCACGTAGTCTACGGTTCCCACGCGGGCCAGCAATCCGCCCATGATGGCGACGGTCAATGGCAGTTTGAGGATGAACTTCGTGCCTTGTCCGGGCGTACTTTCGAGGTCGATCAGACCGCCCATTGCCTGGATGTTCGATCGAACGATGTCCATTCCAACTCCTCGTCCGGAAACGTCGGTAACTTCCTTTGCCGTGCTAAAGCCGTTGTGGAAAATGAGCATCTGGGCGTCGCGATCGGTGAGCCGGTCGGCCGCTTCTTTGGTCATGATTCCTTTTTCAACTGCCTTGTCCCGCAGCTTGCTCGGATCAATGCCGCGGCCGTCATCGGACAGCTCAATCACGATCGCGTTGTCTCGGTGCTGGGCCGAAAGCGTAATCGTGCCGCCTTCCGGTTTACCAGCCTTAACTCGGTCGGCGCCGTCTTCCAAGCCATGATCCAGCGAGTTGCGGAGCATGTGGATGAGCGGATCGCTGATTCCTTCAATTACTGAACGGTCGACTTCTGTTTCGCCACCTTCGATGTTGAGTGCGACCTGCTTATTGAGCTTTCGGGCTAGGTCTCTCACCATTCGTGGGAAGCGCTGGAAGACCGTGTCGATGGGCAACATTCGTGCCCGCATGATCTGCTCCTGCAGTTCCCCCGTGACACGGGCAATATGGCCAACCGTTTCGGCAAGAGCATCGGTGTTCTCGAAGTCGCTCGACTTCGCGGCGATGTTTGCGCCAATTTGGCTGAGTCGAGTCCGGTCAATGACCAGCTCGCCAACTAAATTCATAAGATCGTCGAGCAATGAGACATCGACTCGGATCGTCTGGTTCGTCTCCCGCTTAGCTTTTTCAGCAGTTGGAACACCCTCTGCCTTCACGACTTCAACCGCCGCTTCCACCTTCGTGGCTGAACTTGCTTCGTTGGCTGCTTCGTACTTGGTCGCGACGATCCCCGATACTTCACCGATCGCTTTCAGGGACTCAAGCATCTCGTCTTCCTTCGCATCGAGTGCCACCAAGAAATCTGCGTCGAAATCGAATTGCTCGGCTTCCAGCTTATCTTGGCTCGGGTTGCTGGCCAGCATCTCACCAAGACCATTCAGCGCGTTCATCACCATGAAGATGCGGACGTACTTCATCACACAGGTCTGGTCGAGAGTCACCTTGACGTGATACACGTTGTCGAGGTTGGGCAAAAGATGCAGAGCATCGATAACTTCGGCAGGCCAAACCACGCTTTGAGTCGGCTTGGATGTTGCTGGCGCTGCGGATGGCTTGCCGCTCGAGAGCATCTTTAGCGACGCGATCAAATCCATTTCCGGCAGATAGTCCTCGCCAGACGAGGCAATATGCTCCTTGCCTGACACCATCGAATCGACGGTGCGGACGAGTAGTTCGCCAATTTCGCTGTCCACGGTCATCGAGCCATCGCGAACGAGATAAAGAACGTTTTCAAATTCGTGGACGAGTTCTGCGTAGCCGCTGAATCCCATCGCCTTGCTTGAGCCTTTCACGGTGTGGGCGGCTCGGAAAATAGCATCGATTCGAGTTTCGGTTGGCTCGGATTCTAGCTTGCCGATCTCCGATTCAAGGATCGAGAGTTGCTCCTCGGTCTCCTGCAAGAACAGATCGAGGTAGTCAGCCATGTTCAAGCCATTGCTCATGCCACACCTCCAAGCATCGAATCGACATCGAGGATTGATATGAGGACGTCGTCGACGTTCACGATTCCTTGAATTAACTCGTGCATGACGAGATTGGATTCCGCATGATCGGTCTGGATATCTTCTTCTTTAACGGTAAGGACTTCGAGGACTTCGTCGACCAGCATCCCCACCTGAGTCTGGTTCTTTTCGAAGACAATGATAAAAGCATCTTGCTTTGCCACGGACGACTGCAGTCCAATCTTCACCCTCAGATCGGAAACCGGAAGGGTTCGACCGCGAAGATTCGCTAGTCCGAGCAAATGCTCGTCGACATTGGGCAATGGTGTGACTTCACGCCAGTTAATGATCCCGGTAACGGAATCCACTGGAAAAGCAAATTGCTCATCGGCAAGTTGAAACCGGACGAATTTCAATTCAAGTCCCGTTTCATTTTCACTCTGGAGCTCTAATGTATCTGACATGACAGTACGAAAAGTGTTGGCTATCCGTCATGTCATCTTTACGGTGTTTCATGTCATTAAAATTGATTGCAATGGATCTCGATGGAACGGTCTTGAGGGCAGACCAGTCCATTCACCCCAGTCTTCCGGATGCTTTCCGGTTAGCTCATGACCGGGGTATCGACCTCGCAATCGCGACGGGTCGCGCCTACCAGAGCACGCGGCAGATCGCGCAGGGCTTTGGTTTTCGCGGTCCCATGATCTGCTCAAATGGCGCCCATGTCCTAAGTCCCGAACACGATACGATCGGCGCAGTTTTTTTGGACCCCGAAGTGCAAGCGGCGGCTCTGCGTTACGCCCACGAAAATCATATCCATGTATCGGCTTACGGACCCGAAGGGGTTCGCACAATTCGTGACTCCGAATGGCTTGCCAAATACAAGCTGCTTGTGAGGGGATTGGACATCCCTATCGTGGGTTTGGATGCCCTTCTGGCTGCCGAGCTATTCAAGTTGGTATTGATCTGCAAAGCCGACGAACTTGCATCTCATCGAACCTATTTCTCATCCTTCGTTGCCCAGGACAGAGCCCAATTGACAGAAAGTGGACCGGAATACCTGGAAATCTTGCCTGTCGATGCCAATAAGAGTAACGGGCTTGCCAAGCTGGCCAAGTTCATGCGTCTGGACCGCAACGAGATCGCCGCAATTGGCGATTATCGCAACGATCTGGAGATGCTGAGCTGGGTCGGGTTTTCGGGTGCGGTAGAAAATGCGCTTCCGGAAGTCAAAAGCATTGCGCAAATCGTCTGTAAATCTAACGAAGAAGGGGGCGTGGCGGAGTTCATCGAGCGGTGTATTCTGTTAAACTCTTAGGAGCTAAAGCGAAAAGCTGGAAGGAAACATGAAAGGGATTCGATTGGCATTGATTGTTGCGGGGGTTTGTTCCGCTCTTTCTGCATATGCCGCCACATTCAGCGTCACTTCTCCGACGGAGGGCAAATGGCTTGGATCGACCAACACACTCAGCTTTAACGGCACGGGTGCGCACGTTCAGGTCAGTGTCCAATGCGTAATAACCGGCCCCGGCGGATCGACTACCGTTTCAACAACCGTCAACCCGGCGGTTAACGGAGACTTCTCCGGCACCTTGCCGCTCACTTTCTCGAGTTCGGCGGCGCAAGGCAACTATACGTTGGCCGTGACGGCAACGGAACCAGGAAACACCTATACTCCGGTTAACCTCAACGTCAAGGTCGACACCAAGACACCCAAGCTTTTGGAATACAATCCGGCTCAAAACTCCTTTAGAAAAGGAATTGTGCCCATCCTCTTTAAGATCCTCGAAGACAATATGAAGGAGTGGCGCATTACAGTTGGTGGCGCGGATATTCCGAACAACACCGGTACGACGGAGACCACCCTTGCGGTGAACTATGACTCGTCGACCTTGGACACCGATGGGGCTCAGAACGTCGTCCTGACGGCGAAAGATCAGGCCGACAACACGCTGAGCTTTACAGTTCCTCTCACGATCGACCGCAAGCCGCCAGTGTCGACGATTCAGTTCCCGCAGAGCAGTGGAGCGATTCGCCCCCGCAGCGACGTGAACGTAATCATCGACGTCGCCGACCAGTTTGCCAACTCGGTGGATATCACCGCAATCGACGTGGTCGTTCAGAAGACCGATGGTGCGTTCGTGACTCGAGCCGCCCGAATCTCCTGGCGCGATATCGGAAACAATACATGGCGATGGACGGGTCGAATTCGATACACGTCCGGCATGCCGAATATTTATAAGGTGGTGGTATCGGCCGTCGATAAGGCGGGCAATGTCGCAACCAGACAGGAAGTCACTGTACATCCTGGGGCTTAAAGGAAACATATAGATGAAGAAAAGGATTTTGGTCGTAACCCTAGGTTCTCTAGGGTTGTCTGGGGTTGGATTTGCCCAGATTCCCGATCTGTTGAATACGCTTGATGCTGGTAGCCGTTCGATGGGCGCTGGTGGCGCGTTCGGCGTGACCTCGGCCGACACGTTCAGCATTCTCGCGAACCCGGCCGGACTGGGATACATTTCCACCCGGACGACCAATCTCGCTTTTCGAAATATGCCGCGGTCTCAGACCCAATTGTTCGGAGACATTGCAAACCCGACCTTTACCACGACTGGAAAGGGCGGCAAGAATAACCTGAGCGAGTTCGGTTACGCGGTCCCGATGGCCAAGGGCGGAACGTTTGGATTCAGCTACCAAGTCGGCGGTTACATCGACGACTTCCGATCGGGACAAAACGTCACAATCGGTGGTTTCAACAACGCAACTTACCAAGAGCAGATTCGCGCCAAGACCGATTTCTACACTCTTGCCATCGGCCACTCCAACTCGGCAGGCGACAAGTCCACTGGTTGGGGACTGGCAATCGCAAACCTCAATCTTTACGACAAGCAGTTGGGATTCTTGCCGGGTAACCCGCAAACGACTTTGATCGACTCCACCAACCAATCCTCGACTTGGGGAGTTGGTCTCGTCTTTGGATTCCAAAGCGTTCCGTCTTCGCAGCCCAACACCACGATTGGTGGCAGCATCCGCACGCCGATCAAGCTAAGCTCGAACTCGTTCAGTTCGCCGTTGTACGACGTCCTTCCGGGCCAGGCTACTTTTGGAATCGCGACACGGAAAGACAACTTCCGCGGCAAAAACGACTTCATCGTTTATGGCGCTCAAGGCTCCTATTACTTCGGAGGCAAAGGGTCCGGTTTCTTCGACCGAAAAGGACAATTCGTATTCGGCGTCGGCGCTGAGTACAACTTGGTTCGCGACGAATTCACCGTTCCGATCCGCGTGGGCTTCTCGAACAATGGTTCGGGTGGTTCGGCATTTGGCGATCGAAACTCATTTACATACGGAATTGGCTACAAGCCAAACGGACAGCCGTGGGGCATCGACCTCAACTACGGTTCACCCAGTGGTGGAGGACGCGATTTTGCCGTTCTCTTCAGCTATCGATTTGACAAATAAGGAAGAACATCATGCGACGACTGATTACAGGGATTGTAGGATTGGCAATCACGAGCATCGCGCTCGGCCAATCGTGGACCGGAGCTTACGACGCCGGACTTAAAGCCGCCAAAGGCAACAAGTGGGAGGCCGCACGCAAGGCGTTCTTGCAGGCCAAAGCCTATCGGCAAGAAGATACCGATAAGCCGACAATGTTGCCCGGACCGGTAACCGAACAGCGTAAGTGGCGCAATGGTTCGCCGTATTCGCCGAACTTCCTCGCAGCCTATTCTTCTTACCGAATCGGAATGGAAGCCAAGGGTGACGAAGCGACGAGCTCGCTGAACACGGCAGCCGATGAGTTGGAAACGCTGATCAACAAGAAGCAGGTCAGTCGAGAAGCGGTGTTCTACCTCAACGCAATTTACGGACGGCTGAACCAACCGAACAAGAAATCGGCCCTCGCGGCCAAGCTTTCCGATCCAACGTGGAAAGTCGACGACGAAATCATTGCTCCCGAAGATCTTTCGGCGATGAACGTTGGTATCACCAGTGTCACCAACAGCGGCATTGTCAGCACCGTTGACGCTTCCAAGCTTGGCAGCCCAATGAACACGGGTATCGCCGGCGGCCCCGTGCCGGTGGTCAGCACCAAGTATGCGCTGATCATCTCGAATGGCGACAATAAGCTACCGGGTCAGACCCTTTCGCACGCGGTCGAAGATGCCAACATGCTAAAGGACACGTTAACCACGACGGCTGGTTACAATGTCGACAACATCGTCATCGTGACCAACGCCAACGCGGCCAAGATGGCGGCGGCGGCAAAGGATCTCGCCACGAAGATGCCAGCGGAAGCAACCCTGTTCTTCTTCTATACCGGTGCGGGTGCGAACGTCGACGGTCGGGATTGGTTCGCCAGCCCCGCCACCGAGATTGCAACCGACACTTCGAGCATGCTGCGAAAGACTGAGCTTTTCGCTCCTTTCACAACCAAAGGAATTAGCGTCTTTGCCTTCTATCAGGTTCCTCGACCGGCAATCGGCGGGCACTACTTTGGCGAAGAAGAATTGAAAAGCGGACGAGTTTCGCAGATGCAGTCGACCATGACGGATGGGGCGGTGTATTCCATCTTCCGAGGTGGCAAGACGGTTGGCGTATTCGCCGATGCGATCTCGCAAGTCCTGACCGATCTTCACTCGAATGCGGTTCCGATCGGCGACTTTGGTTGGGCCGTCTTCCGAAAGATTCGACAAGGCGGAGTGGGAGAATCTGGCGGCGGAAGTCGGCAAACGCCGACCCTTCCGGTGCTGCAGTTCCTGTCGGCGAACTCACGGTTCTAGCCCGAGAGACTAAAACAACCCAGCTTCTTCGGCTGGGGTGTTTTTTTGTTTGAATGGCGGGAACTGGAACAACTGCAGATCCAGAGTGGCATAGCTAATGCGACAAGAGCTCGATGCTAACAGGGCAGTGGGTCACTGTTGCTTCCTTACTGAACCTGACGTACCAATCCTTATCTTCCGGATGGAATAGCGGCTCGTCCAAAAACAGGCTAACCTCGCACCCAAGAGTTAAAGGCTTCTTGATTTCAAATCGAGCAACTTTGACACCAGGCTTTACGAAGTATTGACCAGTTCTAGAGTCGCGCTCAATTCCGTCAAAGTATTTTGCGGGGCCCATTAATTTAGGGTCGTCAAAAATTATTCTGAATGGCACACTCGGGACGGCCCACATCATCGAGGAGGTCACCCTTGGGCTGCCACAAGAGGTCAGCGAATAACCTAGAACTAGCAGTACGAGCCAATTTCTCAATCTATGCGCCACTTGGAAATAGGAAACACGACGGTCCGCGTTGTCGTTCCACCAAGAATTCAACGTAGCACACCGAAAGCGAGCATGCAATTTAAAGCTCAAAGATGGACTGCTATATTTGCTTGTTCTCGCTTCGAGGGTCTCAAGCTAGCCCCACCTTCAATTCAATCGTCGTATAATCTGCATAGTCGACTTTGTCCGTCGCGCTGGGCGGGCGTCGATTTTTGGGCATCTTATGAGGAGTCTTCGGGCAGGTTCGTTGGCGCTATGCGTCGTGGGTTTATTTGGTCTGGTGGCTTCGTCGCTAGCCCAACCGCAGTTCATCGGCCCGATCAAATCGAACCCAACCAAGGTTAGCCGGCAAGTCAAACTTCTGCCTCGACCAAACACCGTGCTCGTTGCCTTTCGCGAAGGTGTCCGGTCGGTTTCGATGTCTCGTATCGAACAGGTTTATGGGATCACCGAAGATACGACCATTCACTCGCCTTTCTTCAAGCGGTTCTTCCTCACCGCTACCGCTCAGCGCCGAGGGTTAACCGCCGAGAAAGTCGTTCGTCAACTCCGACTCGACCCTTCGGTGCGCATCGCCGAGCTCGATATGCCGGTCATGCCCGACCAGGTGAATGACCCGCAATTTCCTAACCAATGGAACCTGAAGAACACCGGACAAACGGGGGGAACCGTGGGCGCCGACGTTCACGCCGCCGAAGCGTGGCCCTTCATCGGGTCGGCAACTCCGGTCATGGTCGCGATCCTCGATGACGGCATCGAAATTGGCCACCCTGACCTCGCCGCAAATATCCAAATCAACACCGCCGAGATTCCGGGTAACGGAATCGATGATGATGGGAACGGGTACATCGACGATGTGAACGGGTGGGACTTTGCCGATGGCGACAACGATCCAACCCCTCCCACCACCGCCTCCTCGCACGGCACGCACGTCGCCGGAATCGCGGCTGCGGTCTCAAACAATTCGCTTGGCGTCGCGGCGGCTTCTCGCAACGTTAAAATCTTGCCCGTACGCTTCTATCGCGGGCAATCCACATGGATTTCCGACCTCATTCTTGCCGTTGACTATGCCCGTATTCGCGGTGCAAAGGTCATCAACATTTCGTACAACCTGGATGGCTGGACCCAGCTCTTGGTCGACGCATTCAACCGCGAGGCCACTGCCGATGGCGTGGTGTTGCTCTCGTCCGGAAACAATGGACAGCAAGATCCTCCTCGCTTGGCGATGCTGAATCTGGCGCCGAACCTGATCTTTGTTGCCAGCACGGACCAGAACGACAATCTGTCGTCGTTTTCGAACTACGGCAGCCAGGTGCAAGTCGCGGCTCCGGGTGAGAACATTATTAGCACGATCCCGTTTGGCGGATACGGCACGATGAGCGGCACCTCGATGGCGACGCCGATGGCCGCGGGAATCCTCGGGACTGTCCGGGCCCTCAATCCTAGCCTGAATTACATCCAGTCGATGCTCCGGCTCCAACTCACTTGCGACAAGAAATCCTCGCTCGCAGGCAAGGTGAAGTACGGCCGCGTGAACTTGGCGAATGCAATCGTGACCGACACGGTTGCGCCCTCGGCACCATCCGGCATCACAATCCTCCGCCGCTCGACGGGCACTTTCCTTATGCAGTTCACGTCAACCGGAGACGACGGCCTGATTGGAGCCGCGAGCTATTACGACGTTCGGACGAGTCTGTCACCCATTACGTCGGCGAACTTCGCAAATGCTCGACAGAACTTGTTCGACACGCTTACCCCAGTTGCCGGCAATGCGGTCAAGACCAGCATCGGTGGATTGGTACCAGGGCTTTCCTATTACATCGCAATCAAGGCTTACGACAAGGTTGGAAATGAATCGCCCATCGCGAGCGCCGGGCCTTTCCAACTCCTTCCTCCGGTTACCTACGAGAGCATGGACGGCGCGACGTCGCCGTTCACGGGAACAGGAACTTGGGCGCGCACCTCGGCGGTTTCGTACTCGGGAACTCAGAGCTGGACCGACAGCCCGAGCGGCAATTACGCCGACAATACCAACTCCACGTTGACCTACAACAACCCGATCTCGGTGACCGGGCCAATGACGGCGACATACATGATGCGGTACGACCTAGAGTCGGGCTACGACTTCCTTTCGCTCGAAGTTTCAACCGATGGCGGTAGCACTTGGTCGTCCATCAACACAACCACCGGGGCTTCTGGCGGTGCCTTCAAGTCCTTCTCGGTTCCGCTCAACGCCTATATCGGTCAGACGATTCGCCTTCGCTGGCACATGACGTCGGACTCATCGGTGAATGCCGACGGTGTTTACATCGACGACTTTGCCCTGCAGAACCTGAGTACGACGTTCTCGGACAATGTGGAGGGTTCGGCAAACTTCTCGGGTGCCGGATCGACCTGGGTCATCAGCACCGAGTCTTCGGCCTCACCGACTCATGCCTGGAACGACAGCCCGGGTAGCAGCTACGCGAACAACACGAACCAGATGCTGAAGGGCATTACGGACATCGATGCTGAAGCGGTTGGCAGCCCGGCCGTCACCTTCAAGGGCATGATCAACACGGAAGCAGGCTTCGACTTCTTGAACGTGCAAACCAGCAGCGATGGCGGTACGACGTGGAACCAGCGAGGCGCGTTCTCGGGCATGTTTACCGCTTTTAGCAACTACTATGTACCAATGAACGTGATCGGCATCGCTCGGCTCGGCTTCCAGCTGACGAGCGATTCCTCGGTCGTTGGCAACGGAGTTTCACTGGATGATATTGCGGTGGTTGGCGAACCTTGGCAGCAGCAGCTTTCCGGCACGGTTGGCCTCAACGGCTACACCGGCACGCGAACGTTCAACATCAAGTTCCGCAATGGAGCTTCGGTCCTCCAAACCAGCCCGGTATCGATGACCGGACTCACCGGCAACTTCACGGTCGCGACTTCCCTTTTCGGTCCATACGACATCGCGATCGAGGGTCCAGGCTTCCTGCGGCGGGTGGTGCCGGGCGTGAACATCACGGCCTTTGCCACGCTCTCGACCACGCTGATCAATGGCGACATCAATGGCGATAATCTGATTGGAACCGCGGACTTCAATGCCCTGCGCGCCGCTTGGGGTTCAACGCCGTCGAGCTCGAACTGGAATCCGTTAGCTGACCTTAATGGCGATGGCTTTGTCGGGACGGCTGACTTTAATCTTCTGCGCTCGAATTGGGGTACGGCTGGCGATAACTAATTCCGGCCCAATTATGGCGTGGTGTTCTCGCGATCGCCATTGAGGGGAGTGACCGCCCCCCTCGATCTAGCGGCCAGTGGCTCGTGGCTAAAGGTAAACTTCACATTCGTGCTCGACAAAATCATCTGCGCCCTCGACACGGGCGATCTCGACGCCGCCCTCCAGTCTGTTCGCAAGCTTTCTCCTCACATTAAGCGATTCAAGATTGGCCACTCACTAACCCTTTCGCACTCGCTCAACGTCATTCCGAAGCTGAAGGACGCGGGTGCCGAGCAGATCTTTCTCGACCTCAAGTTTCACGACATTCCGAACACGGTTGCAGGCGCGGTGCGCGAAGCCGCAAAGTACGGTGTGTGGATGACCACCGTTCATACCGCAGGCGGCGCAGACATGATGAAAGCTGCGGCTGAGATCCCCGGCCGACCATTGCTGATGGGAGTCACGGTCTTGACCTCGCTCGATGAAGAGGGATTGCATTCGGTAGGAATCCATCGATCGGTGAACGATCACATGGTGAAGATGTCGACCCTCGCCGTCGAGTGTGGCTTCGAGGGACTGATCTCTTCCCCCCACGAGGCGAGCCTCCTGCGAATGCACTTGGGAGCCGAGCCTCTGATTGTCACGCCAGGAATTCGGTTACCCGGGGGAGCGGTGCACGACCAGAAACGATTTGCGACGCCTCAGGAAGCCCTCGCCGATGGTGCAAGCTACTTGGTGATCGGGCGAGCTCTGTCCGAAGCCGAGGACATCGATTCTGTTATCGCGCAACTAAAATAGTTGACAAGAGTAGTGTACATATGTATACTACTCTTCGTTATGACATTGAAGGATTACATCATCCTCGAGACCGAGAAGTCTATGAAGAACTTCTTCGAGGCAGCTCGAAAAGTGCCGGCTGACAAATTGGAGTGGAAGCCGCTCGACAACGCTCGTTCGGTTCTGGACCAGGCTCAAGAATGCGCCTATTGTCCCCTGTGGGTACCTGGATTGTTGGAGAAGCGGGGCTTCGATCCAGAAGGATTTGGCGCCTACGAAGAGACTCGTAAGGGTTGGAAGACGCTCGACGAATGCGAAGCGGCTGCGAATGCCAACATGGAGAATTTCAAGGCGGCGGTTAATGCTCTTCCGGAAGCGGATTACGGAGTTGGGATCAGCTTGCCTTGGGGCAACTACGTGCTCTCCGAGGTCATGGGCTTCCCGATGTGGAACCTCCATTATCACCTCGGTCAAGTCTGCTACGTGCAGACATTGTACGGCGACTTCTCGATGTAGTTTGAATGGGCATCATGGAAGGCGGGATAGTTACGTATACTAGCTCTAGTCTTCCATGAAGGTCCGGCCCATCATTGCAATTGTCGCGGTGGCCGTCGTCGGGTTTGGAGTCTATAAACTCGGCGGCGGGCGGGCGGCTTCGCGAGAAAATGAGGACGCAAAGAAGTTCGACGATGCCTACAAATCGGGCTTGGCGCCCGTATTGCCTGGTCCCTATGTTCCCGTTGGGGATGCGATCGATCTTTCCTACAAGGTACACCCGTTGGGCCAAGCCGGCATTTGGAAGCTGTCGTTCGATGGCCATCTGCTGATTGCTCGCGGTGTGAAAGGTAAGGATGTCAAGACCTGGCAAGTCTTGGATCGTGATGGCACCGTTAAGTCATCGGTTATTGCGAATCATGCTTACATGACGAGCACCGGGAAGACGATCAGCTTTGTCGAAGATCAAGGTCGTAAAGACTACGCGGTGGTAACCGGGATCGACGGAAAGGAATTCAAGGTTGGTGGCTATAAGGAAGTCGAGGAGCTTGCATTTAAGGGCGGATTTCGACTCGGAACTCAGGGATTTACCAGCCCCTCAAAGCCACAACCTGGCGTGTTTCGCTACGCATCTTTAACCATCGAAGTCCGGGAGCTCCCAATTCCTAGCAATGGCTCATTTACCGTAACCGGCGAAACAGAAAAACTTGGAGATGTTGGTTGGGCAGATGTGGAAGGCACTGGACTTCCGAACCGGTTAGGATTCTTTAAGGACGGGAAGCTGGAATTCGAGTCGATTCCTATTCCTCACCGACACTTCCGAGTGATCGGCAGCCGAGACCTGGTCGGTATTTCGGCAGGAAGGGGCCAGACGGAAAGTATTCCCTATATTCGGACGGGTCCCGAGAAGTACGTGCGACTCGCGGTTCCCGAAGGTGTGGTGTCTGCCGAACTAATCTCGATGAATTCTAGCGGCGACTATTTGCTCGCCACCCAGCGACCTTGGAAGGGAAAGAAGGGCGCAACGACTTACGAGAGCGAAGAATGGCTGGTGATGGGCGGCAAATGCTACCGGCTCGACGACTTACATGAGGCTCTCTTTGGCACGAAGGTGTTCGGAGGTAGGGGGATTTCCACGCACATGATCGACGAACTCGGCGACCTCGTGTCCTCTTCTGAGAATGGCGGATTCTTGTTGGAAAGAATTATCCCTTCCAATATTAAGTAGTCTTCTTCAATTGTCCCCACTGCCAACTTGAAGTCTAAACCGGTGCGACTGAGCAAGGTCGATTGTGAGAATTCTCACGAGGGCTGGAAGCCCTCGCCCCCAAAGCATTCACAATAAAGGCATATGTCTTTCGAATTCGAACCGACGATTCAGCTTGGGCCCGACACGACCGAATACCGATTCCTCGGAAACGATGGAGTGTCCACGGTTACTCTCGATGGCAAAGAATATCTGAAAGTCGAGCGAAGCGTGCTAAAGCGGCTGGCAAAAGAAGGACTCGCGGAGATCAACTTCTTCTTTCGAAAGGCGCACCTGCAACAGCTCGCGAATGAGTTGAATGATCCCGAAGCGAGCGACAACGATCGATTCGTGATTTATACGCACCTCCAAAATGCGGTGGTGGCCTCGAAAGGCTTGCTTCCAACCTGTCAAGACACCGGCACGGCCATAGCTTTCGGCAAAAAGGGTCAATATGTCCTTACCGATTTCGACGAGGAAGAAGCGATCTCTGAGGGCATCTATGAGACGTACCAAGAGAAGAACCTTCGTTACAGCCAGCTTGCTCCGGTTGAGATGTTTCATGAGGTGAACACGCGAAACAACCTCCCGGCTCAAGTCGACATCATGGCGACGAAGGGCGACGAATACAACCTGATGTTCATCGCGAAGGGCGGCGGCAGCGCGAACAAGATGTACATGTATCAAGCCACTCCGGCAGTGTTGAACGAGCGCGACATGACTGAGTTCATCAAGTCGAAGCTGAAAGAGATCGGCACCAGCGCATGCCCGCCGTATCACCTTTGCGTGGTCATTGGCGGCACCAGCATCGAGAACACGACCAAGACTCTCAAGCTGCTGACGACGGGCTACTATGACAAACTTCCAACCACCGGCAGCGCAGGTGGGCGAGCGTTTCGCGATACCGAATGGGAGGCACGGGTGTTAAAGATTGCCCAAGACAGCCACATCGGCGCGCAGTTCGGTGGTAAGTATTTCGCGCATGATGTGAAGGTAGTTCGACTTCCCCGCCACGCGGCTTCGATGCCGATCGCGATGGGGGTGTCATGCTCTGCCGATCGGCAGATCAAGTGCAAGATCACCAAGGAAGGCGTATTCATCGAGCAACTCGAGCACAACCCGGCGCAATTCCTGCCTGCCGAGCAACCGAAGCTGGCTCCGCCGGTGCCGATCGACCTCACTCAGGGCATGGAGAAAATTCGCGAGGTGCTATCGCAGTTCCCCGTCAAGACTCGGGTGAGCCTCACTGGTCCGATGATCGTCGCTCGCGACAGCGCGCATGCGCGAATTCGCCAAATGATGGAAGAGGGCAAGCCGATGCCGCAGTACTTCAAAGACTATCCGGTGTACTACGCTGGTCCGGCCAAGACCCCGGAGGGTATGGTGACGGGTTCATTTGGTCCGACGACGGCGGGTCGTATGGATGCTTTTGTTGACCTGTTCCAACAGAACGGCGGCTCGATGGTGATGCTCGCCAAGGGCAACCGAAGTCCGGGCGTGACGGCGGCGTGCAAGAAGAACGGCGGATTCTATTTGGGCAGCATTGGCGGCCCGGCCGCGATTTTGGCCCAGAGCAATATCAAGAGTGTGAAGGTTTTGGACTTCGAGGACTTGGGAATGGAAGCGATTCGGATGATCGAAGTGGAGAACTTTCCTGCGTTCATCGTGGTGGACGACAAAGGCAACGACTTTTTTGAGCAAGTTTAGACTAGTTTTGAGTCGTGAGTTTTGAGTTTTGAGTTAGTAACAGCTAACTGGTAGGCGGCGGAATAACTACCCCCACCGGTTCGCTGAGTTATGGACAACTAGCAATTAGGTTTCCATTGCGCTCACCGACACCCCCAGGGGTGTAGCGTTGGCTACTTGCCTTGACCAAGGTTCGACGGCAATTATCACTCTTAGGCTTTGGTTCTTGGAAACTAACCACGCTACACCCCTGGGGGTGTCGGTGAGGCACGAACCGGTGGGGGTAGAAAATCTGCCCTCGCTCTGAAAAAGCTACAATCTTCTGAATGGACGACGGCCAGATTCTTCAGCGGTATTTCGACCTTTTGGCACACAAAAACGCCAAGAGTTTGTTTGCCGTCGAATCCGGAAGCCGAGCGTGGGGATTCGAGTCTGCTACGAGTGATTACGACGTTCGATTCGTGTACTGGATGCCTCAGGATTGGTACCTATCCATCGAGGCACGAAGGGACACCATCGAAGAGATTGGCGAGGACGATCTCGACTTCGCCGGGTGGGATCTCCGCAAAGCCCTGGGCTTAGCTTACAAATCCAATCCGTCACTGCACGATTGGCTGGCCACTCACCTGGTCTACCATCGAGACAACGCTTGGTTTCCCGAATTCCACGCTCTTTGCTTGGAGTACTTCCAGCCTTACGCGTGTATTCAACACTTCCGTTCGCTCGCTCACAACAACTTTCTCGATTTCCAAGACAAGCCGACGATGCCCTTCAAAAAGTACTTTTATGTACTGAGGGCGCTCATGTGCGAGCGGCATATCGCTGACCGCCTCGAGCCAGCCCCATGCCGTTTCGAAGACCTCCTTCGTGAGTACTATCCGGCCGGCGAAGTTCGGGAGGAGATCGACAAGCTTCTGGTGCGAAAGCGCTCCGACACCGAGACCGCGGTCTCCGCAATTGTGCCGGTTTTGCATCATGAAATCAAGCGGCTTTTGGCGCAACCTGCCCCGAAGCCACCAAGGGGAGAGCCGAAGTCGAAGGACCGCCTCGACGACTTCTTCCGCCAAGTTATCGCGAGCTGAAGCGGAACCATTTTTCGACCGAGGTTGTTAGCCCACACAAGTCTGTGGGGACTTCATGAAGGTAGAACCGCGAATCGTTTTTTGGACCCTTGGCTGCGCATTAGGTTTCGGCTGCCTTGCGCAATGGCTACTTGGCGCCGATTCTATTGGCCTCAATTTAGGGGTTTTGGCCGGGGTCGCAGCAGCCATGCTTGGCGTCATGAGCTGGAAGAAGATCTTTGAGCAAGACGTGTCCGTCCTGTTCTTGATCGCACCGATCCTGAACTCGGGCTATGCCTTCGCCGTACCCGACTCGCGAAACCTCGTAGAGCTCAATGGAGTCGTTGGCTTCCTCAGCGTCTCGTACTATGCTTTGCGGGTGTCGGCTCGCCGTCCGCTATCCTTAACGGAGGTCATCTTCAAGCCCTCTTTCATCGGATTCATGATGCCGTTCGCGGGAATCCTCACCGTATTCATGGGCGATTGGAAGAAGCTGACGCCGAAAGATTCTCGGTTCCGCAGTCGCGGCGTCATGATCGGAATCATCTTGGCGTTGCCGGTCTTGTTGGTATTCGGTGCGATTCTTTCCCAGGCCGACCCGATGTTCCAAAAGCTCTTCGAGTTCAAGTTCGACATCAACCCGGACGAAGCCATTCGCCACATGGTCACGCTTGGTGCGGCGGCTGCGGCATTCGCGGGACTGATCATCTATCTCTCTCAGCCGATGTACGCATGGCTGATGCATCAGATGTCGCCCTCGAACACCTATCGTCCACCCGAAATCCAGGGGCCACCACCACCTCCTGCAACGCCCCGGGAAGCTCAGGAAGCCGACCATGTCGCCATCTTCCACACGTTCTTTGGCCTTATCTCACTGCTCTTCGTCGCATTCATCCTCATCCAAATCAAGTATCTTTTCGGCGGTGATTCGGTGGTTCTGCGCACGGCTGGACTCACCTATGCTGCCTACGCAAAGCGAGGATTTCTCGAAATCGCGATTGTGGAAGCTCTCTGTCTCCCGCTGCTGGTAGCCGGGCAATATCTGCTGCGCAACAACGACACTAAAATTCGTCGAGGCGTCAATCTTCAAATCGTGATTGTGGTTGGACTCCTCTTCCTGCTGATGGCATCCGCCGCCTTCCGCCTCAAACTCTACGTGGATGCATACGGCCTCACGCCCCTTCGCTTCTATGTAGCGGCGGGAATGGTATGGCTCGCTTGCTTGCTCGTTGCCGCCCTCATCTATGGCATTCGATGGCAGCTCGACCGCCTAGGAAGATTCTTGTACTCCAGCATGGTGTGCATCACTCTGGGAGTGAACGCCGTAAAGCCCGACTATTGGATCGCCCGTGTAAACCTGACTCGGAAAGAGGTTCAGGGCCTCGATCCGGAGATGATCACCGCCGCAGGCGCCGACGCTTACCCGGCGATCATTCAGTTCGGCGGAAAAACGAGAACAGCGCCGGGGCAGACTCGTCCCTTACTCGATGGATTTCTCGACAACCAGCGGCGACGATCGCACGACTGGCGCGACATGACGGTCAGCCAATACATGCTGCCAAAGAGCTAAGCGTTCAGCGTCCGGACCTGATCTTTGAGCGGCAACCCATCGAGGAAGAGCGCAAGATTGGCCACGAAATGCTCGAGGAGGACGTCCATTTCGTTCTGCATTCCGCCTGCCACGTGCGGGGTGATCAGGCAATTCGGCGCTTTCCAAAGCGGATGATCCGACGGCAAGGGTTCGGGCGAGGTGACGTCGAGATAGGCGGCCGAAAGGTGACCACTCTCAAGAGCGGTGATCAAAGCGCTTTGGTCCACGGTATCGCCTCGGCCAATGTTGTAAAAAGCCGCACCCGGCTTGATGGCCGAGAACCGGTGGGCGTTAAAGAAGAGCTGCGTGCTATCGCTAGCTGGGAGGATATCGACTACGTGGTCCGCCCATGCGAGGTGGGTCTCGATCTCGTCTTGAGAAAACGTGGGGACAGACTCATTTCCGGTTGGCGTTCGGCGAATTCCGCGAACCTCGGCTCCGAACGGAGCAAGGAGTTCGGTCAACCTCTCGCCGATCGCGCCGTAGCCGACGATGAGTACTTTCTCGCCACCGAGGATTCGTTGGATGCCGCGCAACGCGTCATAGTTCCAACTTGCAGACTCGTGGTCTTTTGCGCTCAGGAGCAGCCGACGATTGTGCGCGAGAATCATCGCGAACACATGCTGCGCACACGGATCGTCGTACACCGACGAGCTGTTGGTGAACTGGCATTCGTTGGAGATCAGGGCATCCCTTACATCGACCCGATCATAGCGGGTGTAGCCTGCGCTGGTGATGTGAATCCACTTCAGGTCCTTCGAAGCAAGGATGTCTTCAATGGCCGGCTGGCCGAATGCAATGTCGGCAGTAATGCAACCAGGATCCGATTCGCCTGCTGTAAGATTATTGATCTTGCCTTCGGCAAGAACCAGGTGATGGGGCGCGATGTGCTCACGCAACCAATCCAGGCGCTGCTGGCCCAGGTCGTGATTGGTCCAGATTTTTAACGGTTTGGTGTTGATCAACATCTTCCTCGGAATGGGAAGAGTTTACTTGTTGTCGTCGTCGTGTTGGTGGATCGCTTCTTCGAGCTTTCGCTTCCCGTCTTCGAGGCCCTTCTGGATCTGCCCGTAGCCCTTACCGATGCCACGCATGAGTTCGGGAAGCTTGTCGCCACCGAAGAGAATGAGGATAACCAAGGCGATGATGATCCATTCGCCGCCGCCGGGCAATCCGGGCATTACTTCTCCTCTTTCTTTTCTTCGTCTTTCTTTTCGTCTTTGCCGTCGTCGAAGGCCTTCTTACCTTCGTCGAGGCCTTTCTTGAGTTCGCCAACGCCTTGACCAAGTCCGCGCATTAGCTGAGGAATCTTGGGGCCGCCGAACAACAGGAGGATGACGGCACAGATAAGCCAAATCTCGGATCCGCCCGGGAGGCCGAAGATTGCGAAAGGCAGGTGAGTCATGTTCATAAAGACTAACGCCAGTATACTGCGTTAGTTCGAATTATCTCCCTCACTATCATTCGAACCGCCGCCTGAATTGACCTTAACTTTCGCGCCCTTCGGGGAGTTTTCGTCATCGTCGCCAATAGTGACGTTGCCGTTAAATCCGCCATTGTCGAAGTTGTATTCACCGTTTTTGATCTCGACTAGCTTGCCGGACTTCTCGCGCAGCATCAGGACGCCGTCGGCTCGCACATGGAGCCAGCCGCGCCTCTCCTTCATCAATTCACCCATAAATTTCGGACTAGTACTAAAGTCCTGTTTTTCGTATTTCTTACTCTGATTGAACGCTACCGATCGGACCTCGAAGATGGCAACGGCCTGCGGATCCTGCTTTTGCACTTCGGCAGCGACCTTCTCGGAGAGGTCGGAGTTGAAGGCAAATCCAGTCTTGCCATCTTTGTCCTCGCAAGACCATTCGCCTTTGGCATCCCAAAAACTGAACGGGCTGTCCTTCATCTTCTGGTCGACCTTGAAATAAGGCGCAATATCCGTTTGCCAGGTGGCGGCGCTCGGGAGCTTTCCGTTATGGTCCTTTTCGTAAGCGGCTAGCGCCTTGGACATCATGGCGGAGTTGCCAAAGCATCCCACAAAGCTCATGGCTCCCTTCCCTACCTTGAACAGTCCAAAACCGATGACGGCGGTGGGAATTCCACAGCAGACCACCAGCACCCCGAGGATGGCGAAAAGGATGACGAGGCCATTCGACTTGGGTCGTTGCGGGGCCGGTTGACCCTGATAGCCATGAAATGGAGGAGGCGTTTCCATTGATTTCTACTCATTACTATGACGGATTGGGTTGGGTTTTGGAAGTGGGAATGAAGTCCTACCGGTTAAAATGAACCTATGCCGGACTATCGCTCATTGCCGAGTGTGAACGAGTTGGCGGGGCATGAGGACCTTCAGCGGTATCCTCAGAAGCTTCGCGTCGAAGCGGCACGCCAAGCGATCGACCAGGCACGCGAGCTATTGGAGAAGGGCCAAGAAGTTGCAATCGAGCCGCTAGCGATGATGGCGGCAGCGAACCTGAAATTAGGCTCTTTGCGTAGCGTTCAAAACATGAGCGGCGTGATCTTGCATACCGGTCTTGGGAGGGCGCCACTACCCGTCGCCGGGTTCGCGATCGGCTACCAAAACCTCGAGTTCGACTTAGAGTCGGGTAAGCGGGGGAGCCGGCAAGTTCACGTCAAGAAGCTGCTTTGCGATCTTACCGGGGCCGAGGATGCCATCGTGGTGAACAACGGAGCCGCGGCTGTCTTGTTAGCACTATCTGCCCTTTGCACGAGAAAGGAAGTCCTGTTGAGCCGAGGGCAGAGCGTCGAGATTGGAGGCGGGTTTCGGATGCCCGACGTCATACGTACCAGCGGATGCAAGCTGGTCGATGTCGGCACGACGAACAAGACGCGCATCCAGGACTACGTCGACGCCATAACTCCGAAGACGGCTGCCATCCTGCAATGCCATCCATCTAATTTCGAGATCAAGGGCTTTGTCGAGTCGCCGACCACCGCAGAGTTGGCTCTGGCTGCCAAAGAGAAGGGTGTCTTATTTATCAACGACCAAGGAAATGGCGCGCTACTGGACTTTAAGGAGTTTGGCGTCCAGGGAGTTGAGACACTACCTCAGAGCGTTGCCGCCGGTGCAGACATTACGATTGGCAGCGGAGACAAACTGCTTGGCGGACCGCAATGCGGCATTGTCTTGGGTCGGAAGGAGCTCGTCGAGAAAATGGCGAAGCATCCCTTGGCCCGTGCACTGCGAATCGACAAGACTAACTTGAGCATTCTCCATGCGACGCTTCAGTTTTATGCATTCGAGGATTACGATAGCATTCCATTGATTCGGTATCTGAAAACTCCGGCGGAAGACGTACGTGCTTTGTGCGAGACACTGGCTCCCGAAGGGGCAGAGATTCTCGAGTCGACAACAGAGATTGGCTCTGGCGCAGCGCCTGGGCAAGGCGTGAAATCCTTCGCCATCGTATTAGAAACCAAAAAACCCGACCAACTTTTGAAGGCTCTTAGAACGTATGGATATGTTGGGAGGATTCACAAAGGTAAGGTTTGGCTTGTCCCTCGAGCGGCGCGGGACTACTTCGGAGGTCTGGGCATTCAGGATCCAGAGTTTAGGGCTGAATTCAATGAAAATGTCAGAGGCATCATTGCTGATTGTTGGAAGAAATGGAGATAGATAACGAAACTCGGAAATCGCGCAATGAGACATTGCGTGCTTTGTTGGCGGCACTGGACCTCAACGCGCCCGGCGAGCGAATGCATGCCGAGCGGGTGGCGGTTTATTCGGTAGCAACCGGTGAGGAACTCGGACTTTCCGAAGACGACCTCTTGATACTTCGCTACGCGGCTTTGCTGCACGATGTGGGCAAGACTAAGCTCGACGGCGGGCTACTTTCTAAGGTCGGCCAGCTTTCGGAAGCGGAGTTGGACGTGCTCCGTCGGCACGCGGAGTATTCGGTGAAACTGGTGGAATCGTACGATTTTCTCCAGCCTGCGATTCCGGGAATTCAATCTCACCACGAGCGGTGGAATGGGGCAGGATATCCGTCGGGTTTACGAGGTGACGAAATTCCGGTGGCGGCGCAGATCATCGGCATGTGCGAGGCGTTCGACGTGATGATGAATGGCGCGGCGTGGAAGAGTTCGACGACGCGCGAGATTGCCTTGGAAGAGATTCAACGCGGCTCGGGACTGGAGTGGAATCCGGCCGTGGTCGAGGCGTTCTTGAAGGTTGAGCGGATTATCCAGCCGATCGGGAGCGAATAGTGAGGTCCATTCCATTTTCTGCATTTGAGGTAGATCCAACGCGACACATGGACGAGGTCAGCGCGAATAATAAGCCGCTTCTCATCAAGCGGCAGAATGGAAAGCACATTGTTCTCATGTCATTAAGTGAGTTCAATTCAATAGAAGAGACGCATTATCTGATGAGTAATCCAAAAAATGCCGCGCGATTGAATCGGTCGATTCAAAGTCTTGAGCAGGGTAAAGGAATATTGGTGGACATGGAATTTTTTGAAAGCCAACAGTAACACTGCTCAAACTGCCAACTGCAGACTGACGACTGAAAACTGATCCGAAACTCGATCCTTCCCTGCCCCGTATAATCACGGTATGGACGCGGATGCATTGTACCAGGACGTTTACGACAAATACTGTCGGTACATCAACCCCAATCTCGCCAAACTCATGGGCTTCGCAGGCTTTGGCGTGGAAATGGTCGGCGATGGCTGTTACATCATCGATCACGAGGGTAGGAAATACCTTGACTGCCTTGGCGGCTACGGCTGCTTTACGTTTGGCCATCGGAATCCGCGGATCATCCAAGCTGTCAAGGACCAGCTCGACACGATCACGCTGAGTGGTAAGGCGTTCTTCAGCAAGAATGCAGCCGACCTCGCCGAGAAGTTGGCGAACATGGCGCCGGGCGATTTGCAGATCAGCTTCTTTAGCAACAGCGGAACCGAGGCGGTCGAGGCGGCCCTCAAGTTCGCCAAAGCGGCAACTGGGCGCGTAAAGATAGTCTCGACCAACGGCAGCTACCACGGCAAAACCATCGGTGCTTTGTCTGTAACCGGACGTGAGAAGTATCGCAAGAAGTTTGAGCCGTTGATGCCGGGTGCTTGCTTTGTCGAGTACGGCGACACTGCTGGTCTATCGGCGATTGACTCAGAAACGGCGTGCTTCATCGTTGAACCGATTCAAGGTGAGGGTGGCATCATCGTTCCGCCCGATGGCTACCTGAAGGCAGCGCGCCAAGCTTGCGATAAGGCCGGTGCTTTGCTGATTTTCGACGAGGTCCAGAGTGGATTGGGTCGAGCGGGCTACGTTTTTGCTTGCAACCACGAGGACGTCGCACCGGACATCATGACCCTGGCGAAGGCTCTGGGCGGCGGCGTGATCCCTCTCGGCGTGACGATCTTTACCCAAGCTATCTATGACAAAGTTTTCGGCGAAAATCCGATGGCGCACACCAGCACCTTTGGTGGAAATCCCTTAGCTTGTAGGGCTGGCCTTGCGGCGATGGAAATTCTGCAGGAAGGCGAAGTTGTTCGCAATTCGGCCGAGATGGGCAAACGAATGAAGGACGGATTCTTGGCGGTTCAGGCGAAGTATCCCGACATCCTGGGCGAGGTTCGCGGCCGCGGGCTGATGATCGGCGTCGAGTTCACCATGGACGAAGTTGGCGAGCTTGTCGTCGCTCAATTGATGAAGCGCGGAGTGTGCGTGGCGTACGCGCTGAATAATCCGCGTGTGCTTCGGTTCGAGCCACCGCTGATTATCACCGCGGAGCAGGTGGACCATGCGGTTTCCGCGTTCGACGAGAGTCTTGCCGAGACGGCGGAACTGCTCGTCGTGTTGGCTTAAGTTACGTAAGAAGCGATAGGGCTGTGGGAAGCAAATCCCATCGCCCTATTTCATTTCTGCAGGCAAGATGCCCGCGCTCCATGTTCCCCGAGGGAAAATCAGCCATAATAATTACCGATTGTAGAGCGATGTCCGAGTGGTCGAAGGAGCACGATTGGAAATCGTGTAGGCGGAAACGTCTCGAGGGTTCGAATCCCTCTCGCTCTGCCACTATCCCATGATTCCCGAGCTTGAACTCCTACGCGACAAGCTCTCGTCGCGAATCACGACGGGAAGAATCAAGCTTGAAGAGGATCGCAGCGATGCATTTCGCGTCGTTCCCACCATCGAGGACAGCTTCCCTCTCCAAGTCTCCTTTAAAGATGGAAACTACGGGGTCGAAGCAGGGCCCTGGCATGGACACTTCGAAGATTTTCAATCTGCAAGCGCGGTTGTTTGCTGGCTGTTGACGCCCTATTACCGAATCGTCACGGCCAAACAAGACGGCAATCCGATCGCAAGTTGGCTAGAAATCTACGCCGATGCGGGTTGGAGCAGCACGGAGTTTGTGTACTTTGTCGATCCGAGCGCTTTTGAATCTCCAGCCGAAGTGGCCGACGTG
>CAMFIS010000025.1 GCA_945952345.1 uncultured Fimbriimonas sp. | reverse complement strand
CGATCATGGATGCCTCGACCCGTAGAGAGCCTTGGACCGAAGCGTCGAGGCTACACCGACAGAGCCCCCACGGAGGCATCACTCTGGTTCTTGCCACCGATCGGAGGACTTGCGCATCATCATGTACCGCTCGTTCGCCGGTTCGTAGCCAAACTTTTCGTACAGCGAATGCGCGTCCTTGGTCGCGAGCGTCCAATGCCCAACCGTCTTCACTGCGTCGTGCTCGATGAGTCCGCCCACCATCGCCTTCGCAATCCCATTTCCTTCGTATTCGGGTAGCACATAAACGTCGGCGAGGTACGCAAACCTTCCGTAGTCGGTCACTAAACGGGCAAAGCCGATCTGCTCCCCAGATTCCTTAAGGTAAGCCCCAACACAGAAGCTGTTGTCGATTTGGCGGTCAAACACGTCGCGGCGAATCCTCGGCGACCAGTAGCTGTGGCTCAAGTATTCATACATTCGGTCGCGCTGGAGGCGAGCCATATCGAAATCGATTTCAAACTCGACCTTGCTCAAAACAGAGTGTCCTCAGATTCGTGATCAAGCAGCCATCGCTTGTTTTCGATGCCCCCGCCGTAGCCCGTCAGGTGTCCGTTCGCCCCAATCACCCGATGGCAGGGGATGATGATCGAGATCGGATTTTGTCCGTTCGCGGTTCCCACCGCACGGGTCTTCAGCACATCGCCCAAACGCTTCGCCAGCTCGCCATAGCTAATCGTTTGTCCAAACCGAATGTTGAGCAGCTCCCGCCAAACTTCCATCTGAAACGGCGTTCCATGGGGATCGAGCTTGACATCGAAATCCCGCCGACCATTGGCGAAGTATTCGCCGAGTTCTTTGGCCGCTTGTTGTAAGTAAGGGTTCGAATCCACCGAGACATCCTGTACTTTCGGCAATTTGTCGCGATGCGTGTTCATGTATAGGCCGGTCAGGCCATTCGATCCAGCATAGAGATGAATCGTTCCAATCGGCGATGGAATCTCCGCGTGGACGCTATCGCTCGGGATCATGCCAAGTATTCGCGGGCATCGGCAAAGGTGCCCTTGAGCGCGGTGGCTGCCGCCGTTGCGGGCGAAACCAAGTGCGTTCGCGACCCCGGCCCCTGTCGACCCTCGTAAGGTCGGTTCGAGGTCGAAGCGCTGCGTTGGCCGGGTCGGAGAATATCGCCGTTCATGCCAAGGCACATCGAGCAGCCGGCAAAGTGCCATTCGAAACCGGCATCCTTGAAGACCTGGTCCAGTCCTTCGGACATCGCGAGTTCTCGCACGGCTTCGCTGCCCGGAACCACCATCGCCCGTACTCCAGAAGCGACATGATGACCTTTTACTACCGCTGCTGCGGCCCTCAGATCCTCGATCCGAGCGTTGGTGCACGACCCAATGAAGACGGTGTTGACGGATTGATCCGCCATCCGGTCGCCGGGGTTCAAGCCCATGTATTTCAATGCCCGCTCCTCGGCTGCATCGGCGGGATTCGGGATCACGCCGTCGATGTCGATCGTCATTGCCGGAGTCGTTCCCCAAGTAACTTGAGGCTTCAAATTCGAAGCGTCCAACACTTCGTGACGAGTGAACGCCGACTCGTCGTCGGTTCGCAGCGTTCGGGCATCGGCGACCATCTTTTCGAAGTCTTCTCCCTTCGGGGCATACGGCCGATCCTCCGCGCTAATGTATTCGAACGTCACATCATCCGGAGCGATCATTCCCGCCCGCGCGCCCATCTCGATGCTCATGTTACAGATCGTCATGCGTCCGCTCATTCCGAGCTTCGAGATGGCTGAGCCGTAGTATTCCGCCACGTAGCCTGTGCCTCCGCTCGCCCCGAGCTTGCGAATGATGGCAAGCACGACGTCCTTTGCCGTGATGCCATCGCCAAGTTCACCATCGATTCGGATGCCGAGCGACTTCGGTTTGGCCGAACTGCGAAGCGTTTGGGTGGCGAGGACATGCTCGACCTCGGTGGTGCCGATGCCAAACGCTAATGCGCCGAATGCGCCGTGCGTTGAGGTGTGGCTGTCGCCGCAGACGATGGTCAATCCCGGAAGGGTGATGCCCAACTGTGGGCCGATGATATGGACGATGCCCTGTCGTGAGTGACCGTAGCCGAACAGTGGCACTCCGAACTCTTTCGCATTGCGAGCCAAAGCCGCAAGCTGCTTTCCGCTCAGAGTCGATTCGTCGATAGCGCGACCATCGGTAGGCACGTTATGGTCAACGGTGGCAAAGGTCAAATCGGGTCGGCGAACCTCTCGTCCACGCTCTCGAAGGCCATCGAACGCTTGCGGAGATGTAACCTCGTGCACCAAGTGCCGGTCGATGTACAGCAGGGTGCCTCCCCCGGGCAGGTCGGCGACTTTATGCCGATCCCAAACTTTGTCGAAGAGCGTCGTTGCCATGGCTAGTAGCCACAGTTTACTGCTCGTCAGAGGTACTTTTGCGGATCGATTGCCACGTCATTTTCCCGAATCTCGAAATGAAGATGCGGGCCAGTCGCGTTGCCCGTCATTCCCGCCTTGCCGATGACGCTGCCTCGGTCCACCGCGTCGCCTACTTCGACGCCAAATTCGGACAGATGCGCGTACAAGGTCTTAAGTCCATCCTCATGTCGAAGGATGATGACGTTACCGTACCCTGTCTGAATTCCGCAGAAGATCACCATTCCGCTCGCGGCCGCCTTCACGCTGTCGCCTTGCTTGGCGGCGAAATCGACTCCTTTGTGCTCCTTCTCGATTTGGTCGACCGGGTGCATTCTCATCCCGAAGCCGCTGACAATCTTCCCCGGCACCGGCCGGACCAAGTCAAAAGGGCGGCTGGGTTTCTCCTCGTCGCGATCGCCGGCGCCCGAGACTACTCGAATCTCGGCAAGGATCATGCGCTCATCGGTCTCGCACTTCTGGACCTTCTTGTTCAGAGCGTCTCGCTCGTGGCGAATCTTTTTCAGCTCGGCCAGAGAGAATTCAAAACTTCGGGGGTTGGGGTCTGCGTTCGCCGCTTCAACTTTGCCAAGCTGCTTTAGGAACCCTTCTTTCGATTTGAACTTCTTGAGTCCGCTCAGGATTTGGCTCTCGGACAGCGACCCCGTCTCGCCTCGATTGGCGCTGACGACCAGGGACAGCGTCTTGGTGAAGCCGCGCTTGATCAGATGAGCCAGTTCTTGATGAAGACTTTTGGCCGTTTCGCCATCCATGTTTTCGATATCGTCGCGAACGAGAGCGAAGCCTCGACTCATGCCGGGAATGGATGCCGGAACCAATTCGTTCGTGGACTTTGAGTTTAAGATTTTCTCGCGATTTCGAAGAGCTTCCAAGCGCTCGACTGCGGCATCTTTGCTGTCGCGGACCGACTGTAACCCAGCCTTCAAGCGAGCCAGGCTCTTGTGCTTTGCGCGGCCAGCGGCGGCATCGACGTGTGAGGAAAGCAGGATCAACCCCACTCCCATCGCCATTCCAAACCGACGCGCCAAACCTTCCATGAATTCCCCACGAAGAAGACATCCGAACCTCTTCTTCAAATGAGTCATTCCCTGTCAGGATTGCTAGCTTCCCGGCAAAAGTAACAGGTTGTTACAGGTAACCCATGGGGTTGACGGGGCGGCCATTGATGCGCACTTCGAAATGCAAGTGGGGGCCCGTGGCGAGGCCCGATGCGCCGATAGAACCGACGCGCTGGCGGGGAGAAACATTCTGTCCTTCCGAGACCATGATTTTAGATAGGTGGCCGTAGACCGTGGACATGCCGTTGCCATGGTCGATAATCACGCAGTTGCCGTAACCGCCGCGGGTGCCTGCCGCGATCACAACCCCGGTTCCGGCCGCGTAAACCGGAGCGCCATAGCCACCCCCGAAGTCGGTGCCGGCATGAAGGCGAGTGTAGTGGAGGATTGGGTGGTAACGGTTGCCAAAGCCGCTGGTAACCGGCCCACCGGTCGGTCGAGAGAGTCCGCCGGAGTGCTTAGGAGGATGGTACACCTCGCCTTTCTTCTTGGCCTCCGCCATTTTCCGCTTCTCCATGGCCCTCGCTCGGGCTTCGGCGGATCGAATTTCGGAAGCGATCGCGGCGGCGTCCGATTCTAATTCGTCGAGCATGTTTTGGAGACCTTCTTTTTTGTTCTCCAAGGTTTTGAGATAGCCCTCCTTTTCGTGTTGCGCACTTTCTAAATCGCGTTGACGGGCGGCCTGCTCCTGCTTCAATCCTTCGACGTTACGGACGACGGCATCTTGCTCTTTCTTCTTTCGATCGACTTCATTGCGAGCCAATTTGTAGTCGGAGAAAAGCCTCTGATCGGCTTTCTGAACTCGAGTCGCGATGTATTCTCGTGTAGCAATATCCGATGAAGAGCGGCTTCCAAAGATGAATTCTAGCGCATTCGGTTTGCCGGTCTTGTAGATCTCCCGGATCCGCCGCTCGGCCTGAGCCTTTGTCTTTTTCACCGACTCGGTCGCCTTGGCCAGGTCTTTCTCCAACTGAGCTTGTTTCGCCCTTTCTTGAGTGAGCCTATCGGTCGTGGAATCCAGAGCGGCGGCAACCTTGGTCACTTTCGTTTCCAGGTTCGCCACCTCGTCTTTGGTGCTTCGAATGTTCGCCTTGGTCTGCCCCAGCTTCTTTTGTGCGTTGCGCTTGGTCTGCTCGATGTCCTTGAGGCCCTTCTTGAGCTGCTTAACCGATTTCTCTTTCTTCTGAGCCTGAATTGCCATCGGCGGCATGGCCACCAAAAGACAGAGGGCAAGGACAGCAAGGCGTTTCATCGAATCTTCTTTTGTAAATTGAGAAGGGCGAGGATCGAGCAGAGCAGCCCGTAGCCGGTACCCGCGCCGATGCACGAGAGGAGTATGGGCTTGACATCGAGAGGCGGCAGATTTGTGACGAACGTATAGCCACGGATGACATTTGCCAATTCGTGATGAGACAGAGAGATTAGGCCGTATGCGATTGCGCCGCCAACTAAACCCTGGAACGCACCTTCTAAGAGCAAAGGCATATAGACGGTTACGTAGCTCGCGCCAACAAGACTCATGATCCGAATCTCAACTCGACGCGCGATCGCAGTGAGGCGTACGACCGTGAAGATGAGCACGCCGGAAACCAATGCTAGCAATCCACCTGCCACGAGTCCGACCCATTTGAGGAACCGCAATGCTTCTTCGACTTGCTTCTGGATAACTTGCAGGTAGTGGACCCCGCCCGGTTCGACTTGAGGTAACGCTTGGATCTTCGCTGCGATGGCGTCGCTCTTGCTCAAGTCCTTGATTTTGACCTTATAGGCGTCTTGGAGAACATTGTCAAGTCCGACCGTGTTCGCCGGGTCTTCGCGTTTCATCTTCTCCCACGCAAGGTCACGCGGAATCCAATTAACTTCATCCACGCCATCCATGAGTCGGATTTGCTTGGCCGTATCCGAAATCTGTTGCTTGGTGGTTCCGTCTTTCAAAAAGACCTTGATCTCGAATCGACTGGATAGGTTTTGTCCAAATCTCCAAACGCTCAAATACGTCAAGGTCAGCCCACCAGCAATGTAGATACACACGGCGACCGTGAGCGCACCGAGGATGACCATCCCGAGGTTGCGTCGGATCGAGACCAGGGCCTCACCCAACACGAAAGTTAGGCGATCAAACATCGCCGGGTTCCTCCTCGAAAGTGGCGGCTTCCGATGCTCCTTCCTCGATGTGGGCCGCCTCTTCCATGACGGCATCTTTCGAGACTGGAATCTCGTCGATCTGAACTTCTTCGACGTACGTTATCTCGCCTTTGGTATCCGAGACGATGCGTCCGCCATCGAGGCGAATGATTCGCTTGCCTAGCTTCTCGATGACCATCATGTCGTGGCTCGCCACGATGACCGTCGTTCCACGCTCGTTGAGGTTAAGCAGGAGCTGCATAACCTCCATCGAGTGCTCGGGGTCGAGATTGCCCGTCGGCTCATCGGCAAGGAGCAAGGGCGGATCGTTAATCAGGGCCCTGCCAATCGCCACGCGCTGCTTCTCGCCACCCGAGAGTTCATCGGGAAAGCTGTTCATCTTATGGTCGAGGTGGATACCGAACAGAATAAAAGCCATGCGACGACGAGTTTGGCGCTTAGTCTTGCCGGCCGCACGGCTGGCATAGGCAATGTTCTCCGCCACCGTCTTCTTAGGGAGAAGGGCAAAATCTTGCGGAACGATTCCCATTCGACGGCGGAGATTGGGAATGAGAAATCGAAACTGACGATTAATCTCTTTCCCGTTGACGATGACGCTGCCCGCGTGGGGTGAGACTTCGCGAGAAAGAAGCTTGAGAAGCGTGGATTTGCCGGCACCCGTCTTGCCGACCAGGAATACAAACTCGCCTTCTTCGATGACGAGATTACAGTCGGCAACCGCCTCAGCATGCTTCCGATAGGAAACGGAGACATTCCTGAATTCGACGTAAGGCTTCCCCGCGGACACTACTGGTAAAGATACCTATCTGGGTCCCAAGTTGGTTTCAGGTTACAGCGAATCTCGGCCCTACGGGGAATTTCATTCGAACCTGTGGCGATCACGTAAATCGGGGTACAACGTCTGCGTGTCCGAACTCTTCGAGCGAATCCGCCAGGTTCTCTTCGACTGCCATGAGCGCGAAGAGTTATGTGGCGTTCACTACGAACCTGATTCGTTCGAGGTTGGCTTTGTAAGGGAAATCGACGGTGACTCCTTCCGTCTCGAACGCATCGACCGGTACGGGCAAAACTGGGGTTCCTTCGTTGGGACCCTCGATAAAGTCCTCCGCGTGCAGTACGGAACGCAATATATGCAGGCAGTTCAATTGCTGCTGGAAAGGCAGAAGCGCGGGAGCAATGGATCGCGGGGCGCTCCCGATAGCCTTGAAATGGAAAAGCTTTTGGCGTTCGTGACGTCCAAGAACATCATGGTCGGCATTCATACCGAAGACGGCTCGATTCTCTACGGGTATGTGCGTGCCTATTCCGACGACCACATTGAGCTCGAGGAGATCAGCTTCCTGGGATACGAGGACGGGCGCAGGGTCTTCCCCATCGAAGACGTCATGCGCCTCACTTACGGTGGCCCAGACGAAGAGTCGCGCATGTTCCTGAACCGGGTGCGACTGGGGTTGTAAGTTACATTCACTTTGCCCGCATGCCGGCCAAGGAAATGGGGTTTGATCCGGCGGTCCACTTCCGATCAGTTCCAAGAGGTTGGACTCTCTTGGACCCGTAGGGTCCCAGCGCGTAGCCAGGGTGTCGCAGCGAAGACCTGCCCGACGGAGCACTTGTGCGAAGGCAGGGACGAGCGAAGACCCCTGGAACGAGGGAAAAGATACCGACCCCTTGTGGGTCGCAGATTTCAATCCAGATCCGTGGGATCAAACTCTATCTCGGCCAAGCGGTAAAGCATGATCAGTTCCTCTCGAAAGTCCATTGTTCGATGATGTTCAGCTTGGTTTTCAATGTAATTTTCCACGCCTTTCATTCTTTCTTGGCTGACGGAGAAGGCCCCATACCCTTCTTGCCAGCTGAATCCGGGGACGAATTCCTGAATCCAGCCCGTACAAGCTTTCTTGATTTCGCGAACGAGACTAGAAGTTGAATGTGTTCCTCTCAGCTTAAGAAGCAGATGGACATGGTCCTCGACGCCGCCGATCCGGACAACAATTGCACCGAGTCCTCTGGCTGTGCCGCCAAGGTAATCGTGAACTCGTTCAATGATATCGGGCTGCAGAAAGGGGGCTCGATTCTTGGTGCTAAATACGATGTGCACGTTGAGGCATAGGTACGTCGATGGCATGGAGGCAATGATAAAGCAATCGTCTGCGACCCGCAAGGGGTCGTTGGTCAGGGGCGACGAACCAGGGGTCTTCGACGCCCTGGCTACGCGCTGAGACCCTACGGGTCGAAAGCGGCAAACTGGATCGGACGGCTAAATGGGCCCAAATCGTCTGCCCGACCCTTCCTCCCAAGGGGTGGAAGAGGGGAATTTACGCAATGCTGCAAAAACCGCGTTCTTCGAAGATCGCCTTCGCCCGTTCGATCTGCGCCGCCATCGCCTTTGGTCCCGGACCGCCGAACGACTCACGTCGGCGAACCGAATCTTCCGGCTTCAACACCGACAGCGCTTCGACCGGAATCGCGGCATTGATCGCGTGAAGGGTGGCTGCATCCAAGTCTTCCAGCGTGATATCTCTGTCGTTGCAGCCGATGACCACCTGCCCCACCATCTCGTGGGCTTCGCGGAACGGGATGCCGGTCGAGGCGAGATAATCCGCCAGATCGGTAGCAGTGGAGAAATCCCCGCGAGTTGCGGCCTTCATCGCGTCCAACTGCCACTCACAGGAAGCGAGTTGAAGCTGGGTGAGTTGCAGCGAATCTTTCACCTTGCCGAGTGAATCGAACAACGGCGGCTTGTCTTCCTGAGTGTCGCGGTTGTAGCCCAGCGGCAGGCCTTTCATGACGGTCGCCAGCGTTACCCAGTTGGCGATCACTCGCCCGGTTCGACCGCGGATCAGCTCGGCCATGTCCGGATTACGCTTCTGCGGCATGATCGAGGAGCCGGTCGTGACCGAATCGGCCATCTTCACGAAGCCAAACTCGCGGCCGCTGTAAAGCACCAACTCCTGCGAGATGCGGCTAAGGTCGATCATGATCAGCGCGCAGACGTGAAGCGCATCGAGGATGAAGGACCGATCCGAAGTTGCATCCAAAGCGTTCGGAATTGGCGCCGTAAACCCGAGTTCAGTGCTCGTCATGTGCCGGTCGATAGGAAAGCCGGTTCCTGCCAGAGCCGCCGCACCCAACGGCGAATAGTTAGCCAATTGGAAAAGTTGCTCCGCTCGGTGGCCATGTCGCTGAAGCGACCAAAAGTGGGCCAGTAAGTGGAAGCCAAGCGTGATTGGCTGGGCATGCTGCTGGTGCGTATAGCCCGGCATGATCGCATCCTTGTACTTCTCGCCTTGGGCGAGCAGCTCGCCCTGTAGCGACTTGATGAGGTCGAGCACGATCAACAGTTCGTTGTGCAGCATCAGGCGCGCGGCGGTTGCCACTTGGTCGTTGCGGCTCCGTGCGGTGTGGAGCTTGCCCGCGACGTCGCCAACGAGCTCGTAAAGCTTCATCTCGATGGCAGTGTGAATGTCTTCCACATCCATCTTGAGGGCCTCGGGGCCTGCCTCGTGAATTTTCTCCAGACCATCGATAAGGGTCTGGGCTTCTTCTTTGGTAATGATGCCGGTCTCGCCAAGCATCCGAGCGTGGGCAACGCTGCCGATAATATCTTCTTGCCAGAAATTAAGATCGGTGTGAATCGTCTGTCCAAAACGATCCACCAATTCGGCTGTCGACTCGCTAAATGCGCCGCCCCAAAGCTTCTTCATTCAGCTTCTAGGATACCGAGAATCGCCTCAGTACTTCTTGCGTCGGCGCATCAGAGCCAGCGCACCAATTCCCAGAGCAACCATCGATGCAGGCTCTGGAACCAAGACTACTCCCGACAAAGCCACCTGCCGCGTTTGGCCCGTGGCGCTATCCGTCACAAACAACGTCGCCGCTTTGGCGCCGGTTGTGGATGTGTCGAGCTGAATGTAACTGGTGAGCGATTCACCCGCAAGCAGGTTAAAAGACCCTGCCGGAGCGATGAATCCCGATCCCGATAGCGAGAACGTATAGTTCAGATTTTGAACCCCCGCCGTTCCCCAAACGGACGCATCCACGTTGTTCTTGATCGCAAGTGGATCGAACACCGTTGTATTGATCATCTGGGTGCCAAAATCCATCGCGGTCTGGTCGGCAAACATGTCGGCTGGAATCTTTAAGTCCAGAAAGACAGGCAAGTGACCGCCAACGTTTGCTGGGTTCGAGTTACCGACCGAATCGATAAGGGCTTGGGCGATCGTCGATCCCACCATGGTGTTGCCGTTCACCGTCAGAGTCGAGTTGAAACTTGTGCCATCGTTGCCCCACGCCCGGTAGCTGTGGTTTGGATCGTTCCAGGTCGTGTTGCTGTAGGCCTGGGTCGAAGATCCGATATATTCCAAACCTTTCCCATCTCGGAACGACCCTCCCGTGAGAATAAAGTCAAATCGGTCATCCATTCCGCCGGAGCCGTATGGATCCTGAGTGTGAATAAACCGGTAGGCGTTGTTGTTGTTCCAGGTAATCGAGCCGCCAGATGAAGTCGTTGACGAGTTGATGGGATCGAAGAATCTCCCGCCGGATACCGAAGTGTCGATCAATTTTTGGTAAGCGGCCTGACCCGAGCTTTGGATGTTGAAGTCGCCACCGATCATGAAGTTTCGGCCAGCCGGAAGCCCCGCTGCGTCGTTCCGAATATTCGTCGTTTCCGTCAATCGCCGAGCCTGATCGTCGGTCGTCGAGCCTGCCTTCAAGTGCGACGAATAATAAGAGATAAACGGATTGGTGGTGCTACTCGCATCGTAGCCCTTTAGCTTAAAATCGTATCGCTGGGTAGAGCGTGGGTCACCGGTGATGTTCGAAAGCCCGATGAAGTCAACCTTGTTCTTTCGGTAGAACATCGCGCTGTCAGTGTCCCCAGTCGAAAGGTAAGGCGTCCCAACCGCCCATTGGCCCGATTGACCTGGAGCGCTATTTAGCATCGAAAGGAAATTGTTGATACCGGTTTGGCCCTGCAGTTCTTGGATGACCATAACATCCGGATTGAACGACCGGCCCTCGAATGAACTGAACAATGCTGTCTGGAACGCGCTGGTTCGACCGCTCGAGTAATTGGTGATATTCCAGGTCCCGGCTCGCAACTGAGCCATGGAAAGTGCAGCCGATCCAAGGCCGCAGACTAGCGCGAGCGCCCGACATCCGAAAGAAGAAAACATAAGACGATGGAAAGTGTACCGGTGGTAAGCGTGGTCCAATTGTTAACGATTCCTAACAATCGAACCCGCTGAATATTCCTCGCAAAATTGCTGGGTCAATGCTTGAGGACCGAGTATGGAAGCAGCCAGTGCGTCGTGATTCCTTTAGGGTCCACAAGGTCGAGAATGATCCCGACCGATGACTGCTTGAAGGTCTCAGACTTTCGGAATTGGTTGGACGGAAGTTTGGCGTAGAGTTGCATCGTTAACTCGCTGCCCTTCGCCACTCCGCGGACGTTCCCCATAGCGTCGGTGGTGGCAATGACATCCAGCGCTTCTCCGTCGACGATCTTGATCTTGCCCGTCATCGCACCGTTGGCATCGATGGTGAGATCGACCGAGCCGTCGCCCACCGCACATGCTTGGTAAGCGTCCTTGTGACTGGGATTCTTTGGGTTATAAAGTTCGTCGGTAAACCACTTCGTTGCCTCCGACGCAAGGTGGCCCACATAATTCTCGATGCCTTGGGACTTGCCAAAGAAGCTGTTGAAGACTCCCGGAGATGTACGGTTAACGCGGAGAGTCTCGAAGAGCAAGAGGTCCGCTTTGTCTGGATCCATGATCTTCATCGCTCGTTCAAGGCATCGACTGGAAATGGCGTCGAGCATCGTCGGATGGAAGTGCACCAGATTCTCCAGGTGCGGCGCTGCGGTGGCGTTGTCGCCCAGATCGGAGAGGGCCATCGCGGCGATGCCTTCGGCGATGAGTTCACCATCGATGGCTTTGAATTCCCGGCTTAAAAATTTCACCAGCTTCGACTTATCCTTGGAAGTGTGGGCATCGAGCGCGAGCTGGATGACTTCGTTGATTCCCTCAAAGCTTGGCGTAGAAGACTTGCCTTGCCCAAACAGCGTTGATGCCTTTGCGTAGTCTCCCCGAACGATCCAATAGCCTGCCAGCAAGACCCGCAAATCGTTCTTCTCTCGTTCGTCCCAGGTGATGTTCCTCTGCGAAAATGCCATGAGGTCGTCATCGTCATCCGAGGCGGCGAGCTTGAATAGACTGGAGTAGAAATCGTTGGCCATCACCTCGGACGGCGAAAAGTCTTTCAACAGCAGCTTGATTTGGCGGAGGCCAGCTGGACCCTGCATCGTTGATAGGCAAATGTCGATGAAGTCGGTCCATCGTTCGCAATCGCTCCCAAAGCGGTCGGCGTAATTAACGTAGAGAACCCGGAACGCTTCGTACGAGTCCGTGAATTTGTCCTCTGGTATGGCGAAATTCTCAACTCCGTCGCGATAGATGGCATTGTTAAGTCGATACAGGGCGGTGAGGAATTCGACTTCGTCGTCGCAGTACTTGGTCGCCTGCTCGAACGATACGGCGCGGGCATTGATGTCTGGGTTCTTGGTTCCTCTTGCGATCGCGGCAATAAGACGGATTCGCCAACTATAAGGAGATGCTTTCTCAAGTGCATCCAAATCGTCAGAAACGCTGCCGATTTGCGCACCGACTGTTAGGGCCGCCAAGTAGGCGACATCATCGCTGATCGCGGCTCTTTCCGAGAGTCCCTTTTGGGCGATGGCAACAGCGGCGGTTCGCTCGCCAATCGCCTTTAAATAAGCCGCAGTCGATGCCCAAATGAGCGGCTCGATCTTCTCCGAATTGAACTGAGTTTTGAGATATGCCTTCAGATCTGCGTAGCGATGGGCGGTGTACAAGACGTTCATCTTGTCGACCGAGATGATCGTTGTACCTATTGAGTTGCTCGGGTCCGGAGCCGCCAGAGCTTCGTCGAGTGCATGCAGAGCGTCGTCGGTCTTGCCGTCGGAAATGGCGAGCTCGGCGCGTAGGAACTTCGCGACTCGATTCTTTGGTTCCAGCCTAGGAAGCATCCCGATAACGAGGCGTTTCACAACCTGCGAGGTGAGGTAGGCCCTCGCTCGGGCCCAAACGATCACCGCGTGCATGTCATCTTGCGGTGACGACTTCCAGAAATCTTCCAACGCCTTCAGCCGTGCTTGCATCGAGACGCTACGACTGTCGGACTGCACCAATCCTAAGTTTTGAAAATAGGGATTGTTCGACTTCGCTAGAAGGGCGCAGTATTTTTCTTGCTCCCCTCGCCGGCCAACAACCGTACAACCAATCGACGCATAATAGGCGGCGTACATATTGGATGGATCGAGGGAAGACGCCAGCTTGGACAACTCAAGGAACGCCGCGTTGTCCTTGATTTCGAGCATTTCACCCGCCTTTTGCAACAGTGCGTCGGCCTCCTTAGCAGGATCGTTCACCATCTTTTGGTCTTGATCGTCTTGCACCGACGTGGATTTTGAACCTTCAACGTATTTCGCCAACATCACATCGCTGGTCGGGTCGGCAAAGGTTTTTGGGCGCTGCGCGTTGTCGCCGTAATCTCGCTTCGTAAACTCGGTAACGCTGTTCGAAAGGCTAGCTGCAACTCGACTTGCCCACAGCCCGCCGAATTCCGTCCGAGTCTTCGGATTCGTCAGGGCCTTCAGCAAGAAGTAGGTGAATACTCCCGATTTCAATTGCGGCGACTCGTACGACTTCTGCCCGGGTTCGCACCCCAGCAGCACAGCAATGTTCGCTTGTTTTGCTTGGTCGAACAGATCCGACCCAAAATCATTCTTTTCTCCAGCGCGGCAGGCGTCGGCGATGATGAGGACGTTACGTAGCTTCGCGGACACAAGCTTCTGAATCACGGTGCTGACGGGGAGTCCCGTCTTTTCCACGTCTTCCGGCTTAGAATCCGTCGCGCACAAATAATCTCCGTTTGCGGTCCCCATCCCGTGGCCGCTGAAATAGAGAATAAAAAGATCGCCCTTGTCGAGGATCGGGTCCGCTAAGAGCGAATCGATTGAGGAGAGTATGTTCGCCGAAGTTGGTTTCGGAGCGGCAGGCTCAGAGTCGGAAAGGAATCGAATCGCGTCATCCTTGAACTTAAAATCCTGAACCAACGAATTCTTGAACCTCAACGCGTCGTTCGAGGAATAGGTGAGCTTTCCCAAGAATTGATAGTTGCTCGCACCGATGACGAGCGCGCGTCGCTTGAGGTGAACCACTGGTACTTGTAAGCCGGAATTCCCAAGCTGGCCAAACGAAAGGCAACTCAGCAAAAGACAAATCCAACAAACCAGAGCCCGCACAACGAAATATTGGACGAAGCACCCTCGGTTTCGAAACTATGAACCGAGAAAATCCTGGTGATGTCGCAGTTCCTGCGGACTCAATACGATCAAATCGCATCGATAATCTCGCTCGTCCGCCATCTCGGTTCGATACACCTGGACGGCTTTGCGAATTGCTGACACTTTGTGCGGTCCCACGCTTTCCTCACCCAAATCGTCCGTCCGCCAACGCACTTCGACGAAGACGAGAATGTCGCCGTCGAGGGCGACAATGTCGATTTCACCGCCTCGAATGTGAAAATTCCGAGTGATAATGGTGTAGCCCAAACTCTGGAGGTGGGATGCGGCTCGGTCCTCGCCGGACCTTCCCTTGGACATCTTCGAGTTCATGGCGACAACCACATTATGCTGCTCTCTCTCATTCTGAGTGCGTCGTTGCCCTTGCAGAATCTCAAGTCGGTCGAAACCAAAGTGCTGACGGTTCAGAAGGGCAAGGTCATTCCAGGCACCCTCGGCATGTCGCCCGACCTCAACCACGTTTACTATTCCACTCCCGATCAAAGAGTCGTGGTCGATGGCTTCACCTTTGGACCTTTTGCAAGTTGTAGTTCCGTGGTGTACTCGGGAGACAGCGCGCACTTCGGCTTTACGGCCGTTTTGAAGCCTAAGGACGATTCCATTCGAGTGATCGATGGACGAACCGTGGCAGGCGAATATCCGGTGGCGAGCGTTTTTCGGGCTGGGGATTCGGGTCCATTGTGCTGGGTAGAGCACGACAAAGAGAAAGATTTGTATCGAATGGTGACGCCCGACGAGACCACCGGCTGGGAGCAGAAGATCGAGCGGATCGTCTTCGCTGACGACGGACAGAACTTCTTCCTCCGCACCTCCGAGAAAGCCAAGGTTGACGCGAGCGCCCAGCAGAGTCAGATCACCGCCGCCGGTGGAGAGCCGCCGTCGAAGGAGTTCGTAGTGTACAAAGGAGGTAAGCGGGTCGCTCGCGAGCGTCTGATGCAAGTGTACGCCGCGCCAAATAAGGCTGGCTTCGCGGCCCTGTCTTCCGACCAAGAGATGATCTACAAAGGTACTCGGGTGCGAATTCGCGGAGAAGTGTATGGCAAGCCGGTGTTCTCGAGCGACGGATCGCAGTTTGCTTTCCGCACTCGCTTTACCGAACCCAACGGACTGGTCAACCAGGATCGAATTCAATACACGATCAACGGCAGCGTGATCGCGGGACTGCAGATTCAAAGCGGCTTGATGTTTAACGAAGATGGCACCCGATGGGCGATGTGCGGACTAAACAGCAAGAAGCCCTTTTTGTACACCTCAGCCGGCGGAACGGTGCCGTATGGCGACGTCAATGGACCGGCCGGCGCCCCACCCGAACCCTATAAGTTTGGGCGCTTTGTAAATGGAAAGATGGTCCTTTTCTTCCAGGCTCGTCTCCAAAAACCGCTGCTGTTTGTCGAAGACAAGGGCCTCATCGAGATCAGCACTATGCAGGCTTCCTCGGAGACGATTTCTATCAGCCCCAATGGTCGCTACCTGGCGGTGGCATGTGGCGACGAGCGCCAAGTTCACGCATTCTTGGTCGACTTGGCGAATCCTGGTCAGGCAGTCGATCTTGCCAAGGGCACATACGAATTGCAGGTCACCGGAGCAAGGACGTTTGTGTGGAGCGGGCCGAACGAACTCAGGTTCATGGTCCTGCGCAAGAACGACATCAACCGCGTTACAGTGAGCCTCTAAAACAAGCTGGCTTGTAACAGCTGTTGCACTGGACCAAAGCTGGTGCGGTGGATGGCGCATGGTCCGTGCGTTTCCAGGGCTTTGAAGTGTTCGGGAGTGGGGTAGCCGAAGTGACTCTCGAATCCGTATTTCGGATATTGGGCCGAGATTTCAACCATGTATCGGTCGCGTGCCGTCTTGGCGAGAATGGATGCGGCCGCAATCTCGGCGATCTTGCCGTCACCCTTGATCACGGCTTCGGCTTGGAGCCCGGGCGGGACGCGGTTGCCGTCGACATAGATCCTGGTTGGTATTTGCTTCAGTGCTTCCACCGCGCGCTTCATGGCCGCCATGCTTGCCCAGAGGATGTTCAGTTCGTCGATTTCTTCGTGATGGACAAAGCTGATCGAGTAGATCGTTTGTTCGAGGATGATCGGTTCGAGTTTTTCCCTTTGTTCGCGAGTGAGCTTTTTCGAATCGTTGAGACCCTTAATCTCGACGCCGTGAGGAATGATGACCGCCGCGGCAACTACGGGGCCGGCCAGCGGACCTCGTCCGGCTTCATCCACTCCGGCGCAGCCGGGGAATCGCTCAAGCATTTGGAAACACCTTTCGGAATCCTTCGACGAGAATTGGGGCGAACTCCTCGGTAGTGATCTCTCGCCCGGTTTCCATCGAGATCGAGGTTACTCCGTGAGTTTTGATTCCGCAAGGGACGATCGTGGAGAAGGGAGAAAGATCGTTGTTGCAGTTGATGGCGATTCCATGCATTGAGACCCAGCGCTTGATCTTGATGCCAATCGCGCAGATCTTCTTCTGCTTCACCCAAACTCCGCTGTTAACATCCAACCTCACACCCTCGATCCCGAACTCTTTCAGAGCTTCGATCACCGTCTGCTCAAGATCGCGCATCCAGCGATGGAGGTCCTGGCCATGCCGCTTGACGTCGAAGATCGGGTAGGCGACGACTTGGCCAGGTCCGTGGTAGGTGATGTCGCCACCGCGGTCGGTCGGCTGAATCTGGATGCTGCGCTCTTCGTACCACTCCGTTGGGTGGAGGAGATTTTCCGTGTGGAAGCTCGCGCCGAGCGTCATCACCGGCTCGTGCTCGAGGAGAAAGAGCGTGTCCTTGCCGCCTGCTTGCACCTCGGCGACTTTGTCCAATTGAAGCTGGAGCGCGTCTGCGTACGAGATTCGGCCGAGGGAGATGACTTGCAACTTCTTTAGTCTACAGTTTTTGGGAGCGGTGGGCGTCTCGCCCACCATTCCTGTGAGCGGGACGCTCACACCTCCCAGGTGCCATACTCTTATCGGAGTTGGCCGGGTGACGGCTCCTGATCATACGGGAGAGGAAAGTCCGGACTTCATAGGGCATGGTGCCCTCGGCAACGGGGGGCGGGGCGACCCGATGGACAGTGCAACAGAAACAAACCGCCTAGCAATAGGCAAGGGTGAAATCGTGAGGTAAGAGCTCACGGCCTGGCTGGGTAACCAGCGGGCGGGCAAACCCCACCAGAAGCAAGGCCAAATAGGGAGAGGATGACTCGGCCCGATGACTCTCCGGGTTGGCCGCGCAGATAAATCGTCACACAAATACAGAATCCGGCTTACAGGCCGACTCCACTTTTAGGTAGCAGAGCTCAGAGAGCAGGGCTCAGTCGTGGCACTGGTTCGCGAAGGGATGACCTGCCCCCTATACCTGAGGTATGGAGCTGCGCAGCAGCCAAGGGCGGCCGGGACGAGCGGAGCTTACGAATGAGTTGGAAAGAGCCGCGACACATTCGTCGATCGGCCATCGTCAACTGAATCAGAGGTTCAGGATGAAGAGATTAAGTTTAGCTTTGGCCGTCATGCTTGCGGGACACGCCAACGCATGCTACAACGACAGCGATACCTACCTCACCGAGCTTCGGGATAACCTCGACGTCACTAACGCCATCATTGGGCGGTTCACAATCTATCCACCCGAATACTACGAGAAGCGGATTCAGATTCAAAAGGCGATTCTCGCAAAAGACCCGAACAATCTCGATGCGTACGACAACATTTCGGTTGCGTATGATCGCGTCGGGCGAGGCAATGACGCGATTCGTTGGATTGAGGAGAAGCGCAAGCACCTCGGCATGAACTCGGGAAATCACCTGTATACGACCGAAGCGAACGAAGGCACGTTCTACATCGTTCGCTGGTTGCGAGGACACAAAGAGGGCGATCTGACAGACGCTCAAAAGGCGGAAAAGTACGTCGAAAAGGCTCTTGAATACAACCCGAACGGACACTTCGGCCGCGAGTTCTCGCAGCTCTACTGCATCCGTGCAATCCTCCAATGCGGAGCCAAGAGCGATTGGGAAACGCATTTCACCGCCAGCTTGCTTCAGGTTGCCGATAAAGAGCACATCGACCGAAAGAAGCTTCGATATGGTATCGCTGGAATGATGGTTCTCGGCGCGGCATGGAATTCACCCATGTTCATTCAAGCCGTTGGTCAGCTCGTACCAGAAGAGCCTCAGATCGGCAATCTTTGCAAAGAGAAGCTTCGATTCCTACAAGGTCATACAATCGGCGACTCTGAAGCCGATCTGACTGAAAAGTATCCGATCCACGTTGAGCGCGCATTCCATGGTCGAGATGATGTGATCGTGGATCAGCTTCTTAGAAATGGCGTCGATTTTCAAGCAAGTCAAGAAGCCTTTGTCCAGACTCGACTCAAGCAGGGCAAGCACACGGACACTGACAAGGACTTTTGGAACGGCTATGAGCCAACTCCGCCAGTGCCCACACAAACCTGGGCCTCGTCTACAGTCTTCTCCAGGGCTTGGACATACATATTGAACGATTTCATCATGGGCGGTGGTTGCTGCCTACTCATTCCTGTAGGGATTGTATTTCTTGTCGTTCGAAGTATTGTCCGACAACGACTCAGAAAGGTCTAAATTCCTTGGAAATACTTTGGAATCACGGACAGTGTGCCAGTGGTCTGTCCACTCCTAGTTAGATGAGATGCACTATATACTGTGTGGATCCTTAATATGAACAACGTCTGCGTTATATCTCTCCCAGGCGGCATGGAGCTGTATCTAGTTGGAAGCATTTGTTGTCTTGCCCCTATTATTGCAATAGTTGGATTGGTAATGATCTTGCGCGGCAGGACCCCAAAGTAGATCTATTGTTTGTACTTCCCGCTCCCGTTAAACGGGTTGCAATCGAGTCCATGATAGTTAGCATAACAGCGGTTCACATTTTTAGCGTGGTAGTTCCCATTGAGACCTAATTCTAGGTAGCGCATTCCCCTTAACTACCTTCTGATTCGGACGGAACGCTCGCGGAATAGAATACTATGAGGTCATTCCTCTAAAGGATGGCCAGGAACGAACCGGGGAGTTACGACAGCCTTCGAAACTGAAGACCGGAATCGGTAAACTCCCGCCCATGCCGACCCTGCCCCGCATCACGGGAACCTTTCTCGACGAGATCACGCACGACATCCCGAGTCAGAACTGGACCGAGCGGCATTGGCGACGTGAATTCGAACTCTACAAGCGCATCGGCCTCGACACCCTCATCATCATCCGATCCGGCTACCGAAACAAGTGCATCTACCCGTCGCAGGTGATCCCGAGTCTGCTTCCCGTTTACGAGGATATCGGCGAGATGTTCTACTTACTCGCCGACGAAATCGGGCTGAATCTTTACTTCGGCACGTACGATTCCGGCTTCTACTGGTGGCGACGAACTTGGTGGAAGGAGGTCGACCTCAATAAAGCGTTCATCGATGAAGCCTACGCCCGATACGGCCATCACAAGTCCTTTGCGGGTTGGTACCTCACGCACGAAACGGGCAAGAACGACGCCCACATCATCGAGATTCACAACCACATCGGCCAGCATTGCAAGAGCAAAGCCGACCTGCCGGTGCTCATCTCGCCGTATCCGCAAGGCTCCAAGCAGTCCGGCGAAAACGCACTCGCTTTGGAAGAAAGCTTCGACCATTGGGACCGCATCTTCGCCGAAACGAACAAGAGCTTCGACGTTTGTGCGTTCCAAGATGGCCAGGTTCACTACGAAGAACTGCCGAAGTTCATCGACGGCATCGCGAAGCTGGGAAAGAAATACGGCATCACGATCTGGTCGAACCTCGAAACCTTCGACCGCGATATGCCGATCAAGTTTCCTCCCGCCGACTGGCGCTACCTCCGGTTCAAACTCGAGACGGCAGCGCAGATCGCAGAGAAAATCATCACGTTCGAGTTTCCGCACTTCGTCTCCCCGTTCAGCTGTTACCCGTCGGCGCATAACCTTTTCGAGCGGTACATGAACTATGAGGCCGCGAAGTGGGACGCCGGGTTCGCGGGTGAGACGCTGGACTGGGTGAAGTCGGTTCGGGACTAGGTTGTATTGTTCGCTTCGCTCAATCGCCTCACCCGGTTCGCGCCAAAGTTTGGGTCAATTTCGTTGGATTGGCGCTCACCGGCCTCTCCGTCCGAAGAGGCATCTTGATTCGCCGTCGACTAAAAGTTCTCCAGACCCTCCTTTGGGGCCAGACAGATTGAGCTTTGATGGAGTGCCAGAACGCGATACCTCTTCGGACGGAGAGGTCGGTGAGCTTGCGAACCGGGTGAGGCGAACAGGTCTAAGAAGTAGCCGTCGGGCCAGCCGCGACCACCGGCAGCACAAACGCCGGTTCAGGAAAATCACCTTCGAATAGCGTCTCCGCCGTGCCTTCGATGGTGATCGGATGATGCCACGTATCCGCCGTCACCCACACCGAACCGCCGGGATTCTTCACTTCGATGGTTCCACCTTCTTTGCGGCGCCGCATCCAGTCCACCGCCGCCGCCGAAGAGCCGGTGCCGCAGCCAAAGGTCTCGCCAACGCCGCGCTCCCAGATTCGAATCTTCAGAGCGTTGCCATCCTGCACGGACCAGATGACGCTGGTGCGCAGAGGGAAGCGTGGATCGTGCTCGAGCTGCTGAGAAATCTTGACGAAGCCATCGTCATCCGGTAAAGAGCCCGTAGGAAGGATGACGTGCGTTGAGCCCGTGGAGAGCGCGCTGCCCTGCAGCACTACCGACCAATCGTCCACCCGTGCGGCGAAGATCGTCTGATTGAAAAGCTCTCCCTGGATGTTGGTGGGAACGTCTTTGGGATCGTACGAGGCCGTTCCAATCTCGGTCTTGATTCGATCGCCGGAAACCGTACACGGCACCACACGGTCGAGGTGGCGAATATTGAATGACTCTCCGACCCACTTCTGTTCGTAAACATGCTGAGCTGCACAGCGGATGCCGTTGCCGCAGAAGTCCTCGGTGCCGTCAGGGTTGAACATTCGCAGCCGAACGTCGCCTTCTTCCATTCCAACCGCCAACAGGCCGTCTCCGCCGATGCCGAAATGATGCCGACACATCGCTTCCGAAAGCTGTGAGAGCTTGGTCGTGATCTCCTCGGGAGTCACCCCGGTGACCGCGTCCAGATGGATCAGCGGAAAATGATTCCCGATCGACTCGACTTTCCAGAATTTCAAATCATCGGCTCCCAATAGCAGGTCGCACTCTCGGCGATGGCACGGAACCACTTGCCGTCGGAACTCACCAGTGGCAGCCACCATGCGCTTGGTCGCCGGTTGGAGTTCTCCAGTCCGCGGCTGCAGATCACGGCTTCGCGGATCATGCTCAGTCGTTTCAGTTCGGCTTCAAGCTCGATCTCGCGGCGTCGCTTGTGGACCTTCAGGAATTCTTCACTTTGGGCCATCGTCCGCTCCTCGTCACCGAGGTCCGAAATCTTGACACGAAGCAAATCTCGCTCGACGCGAAGATCATGAATCTGGTCTACAAACTTTTGGCGCTTTAAGAGAGCCGATTCCGACGGAGTTTTCTCGAAGATCTCAGCGCGAAAATGGTCGCCCATCGCCTTTTGTATTTCTTGCCATCGCTGACCGCTCGCTCGCCACTCGTTGTGCAAATCCCGGCGAGTCTGCTTGATCTGATCGATAGCACGACTGAGAGCCGTTAACCGACCATGGATGTCCGAATACTCCCGGCATTGTAGGCTCCAGGCGCCACCGACTTTTTGGTCGAGGTAGTTCAGCAGGTCCGCCGGCTTGCGAATCTTGCCAAGCTGATCGAGTCGGCACTTCTGCTCCTCCACCACTGTTCGCCAACGAGACGCGAACGATGGAGCGCAGATCGCCTCGGTGCCAAACGCGGCTTGGAAGGGCTTCGGCAGGCTAAACCAATTGTCGATCGAAGCAAGGCTATCCCACGTCTGATATCGAATTCGCAAAATCGGATGGACGTGGAAGGAAAGCTTCTGGTGCAGAACTCGCGAGGCACGAACGTAGTTCGATGCGCCATCGTGAAACGCAAACGTGAACTCTCGTCCGAGCATTCCGATCAAGGTGACCGCCTTGCCGATCAGTGCGCAGTTGGGACCGAACTTATCTTCGATGAGCCCAGCGAGCTCTTCGAGAGACTCCAGCGGTTTCTTGTACGAAAGGAACTGCGGCTTCTTCGTGGTGATTACGGCGCCACGATTGCCGAGGCGAATCGTTCCACGTCCCAATCCCGGAATTACGAGGTCGAACGGAATCGCGCCGGTGCCAAATCGAGTCAGCCCATACAAGCCCGGATAGGTCGAAATCGCTTCGTTGTAAGCGGTACATGCCGCCGCGCGGGTTCGATGATCGACAAAGAATTTGAGGAATTCGAATCGGGGCAACCCAACCGTGGATCGATTAAAGCGTAGAAGCTCACTCGTCTGCGATGTTTCGAACGACAGCGGCTCACCTGCCACTTGTTCGTACATCGGCTGCAGGAGGTCACGATAGACTGCGGCCAAATTCCGATTCGACGTCTCCGCCGCATCGCAAAACTTTTCGTTCAGCTGATCGCCGATCGACCGGGCCGCAGGACGATTGTTCTCCCCGATGGACTGGACCGACTCGTCGATCGCCCATCGAAGCGTATTGCAGAGCTCCCGTGCCAACTGATCGGCCGAGACTTCCAGGGTGATCGGAGCATTGTCGTCGGTCGAGACCACACCGCGCCAACCCCACGCCTCGGTAGCTTCATCCAGAAAGCCAGGACGGGAGCGAGACAACCGGTCAAATCGAAGTCCCGCCTTCAGTAATTCTTCTTTGGTGACGACGGTCTCGGAGCCAAACAGTTCGGAGAACTCCGCCGCCGCACTCCAGAGGTTTCGCGTCGAGCCGTCGTTGTGGGGCAGGGCTGTCAATTCAACTCGGTGGTCTTTGTTGCGTGAAATCTTGGCGAAGTAGTCGGTATCATGGACGCCAGCAACGAATCCGACTCCCGCCCGTTGAGCCTCCAGGGCCAAACTGGCCTTCATCGGCTCATCCCAAAATACAGTTTGACCAAGCGCAAGGAATTTGCTTCCTGGCGCCCTCTGGCCGACCTCTTGGACGGCCTCCCCCAACCTCATACAACTGGGTTCGCTCATTTGCTAACCGCTACTGAATACTTTGTACGCGGAAAAAGTTCCGCGCGTCTCGCCAAAGTTTAGCTTAAAGTTTCGAATTCGTCGGGATTCCGTTCCAGAAGTCCCTTAATATTCGCAGGGATCGAGATGGCCTTCCGCTCGGTGCCCATGAACACGTGCCAGGTGTAACCCTCGGTGGTCACTTTGCCCGAAGTCTCGTTGAAGACTTGGTATTCAAACTTAATCGCGGCGCGCTTCGTTTCTGTGGCCCAAATTCGAACTTCGATCCAATCGTCGTAGTGAACTTCGCCTTTGTAGCGAACGTGAGCCTCGACGACGGGCAGAAACACACCCTGCTCCTCGAACTGCTTGTAAGTAAATCCTCGGTCGCGGCACCAAGTGCCTCGCGCTTGCTCGAACCAGTAAAGGTAGTTGGCGTAGTAGGCGTGACCCATCTGGTCGGTTTCGCCATAGCGAACACGAATGCGTTCGACAGTTGGACGCTGGTCCATAGTTACGCCTTCTGTTGGCGCCCGACGACAACAAAAGCACCATTGAGGGCTTTCGATTGGCTGACATGGAAGATTGGCTCCATGCCTTTGCTTTCCATTTCCTTGATATATCGCAGATCGGCCTGGTCCATCAGAACTTCGCCGAGGTCCTCGACCTTGTAGTAGCCTCGACCCGTCGGTTCGCCGAGGTCGGCGAAGGACACCTGCCAGATATTCTCTCGGATTTGCTTCATGGGCGAATGCTTATAGTTTGTCCCATTTCGGATAACCTTTGTCGCATGAAGTCCGATCCGCGCGAATTCAAGCTGGGAAATCTCCACGGGATCATCGATGCCCAGTCTGGCCAGTTGCGCTACCTGATGGTGGGTCAGCACGAGTTGCTGAGGGGAATTTATGGGTCGGTCCGTCGTCCGGATTGGGGCACGGTCAATCCGGTCGTGAGCAATTTTAAGTTCGCGGTGAAGCACGAATCGTTGGACTGCTCCTTCACCGCCACTCACAAAGACGATGAGATGGACTTCACGTGGGAAGGCAAGATTACGGGCCGCGTGGTTGGTGGCGGCCAAATCGAGATTGAATACGAACTGGTTGGTACCGTCCCCAGCGACCAAAAGACCAATCGTTTGGGGCTTTGCCTGCTACACCCCGCGACGCTGGCGGGAGTTACGGCTGAGATCGAGCACACCAAAGACGGTTCGACGGAGTCCATTCCTTTCCCCGAGTTCATCAAGCCCGATCAGCCATTCTTGGATACCAAGGCGATCACTTATGAACTTGGGAGAGACGTTAAAATTCGCATCGAACTCTCGGGCGACAATTTCGAAACCGAAGACCAGCGCAATTATGGAGATGCGTCTTACAAAACCTACTGCCACTGGCAATCGTCTGGCTCGCCGTATCCGGTGAAAGCTGGGCAAGTCATCAGCCAGCGCGCGAAGTTGATCATCAATCCATTCCGACTGAACAACGAGGAACCCACGCCGAACGCTACCGAAGGAGAACTCCCGAGCCTGGGAACGCTTTACCGACGCAAGATGTCGGTGAACGAAATGGAGGTGCTGATGGGACTTCATCTTTCTCACGCACAAACGACTTTGGAGGGAATGGAGTCAGCAAAAATTTCTGGTGGCGCGGTGTTTTTCCAGAGCCAAATGGCCTCTGTACCTGCCGCGCTTTCGCCCAACGATGGACTCCTTTTCTCGCCCGTCAGCCAGTGGAAGAAGCTCAACATGGCGCGGGGGGCAAGAAAGTTCTACGCGACTCAAGGCTGGTTCATGGAGTTCAACAGCGTTCGTCCTCCGTTCGAAGAGGTCGACGGAATGGCGCTGGGACTTCAGCCAAAGACCCACCAGATGGATTCCGAGACGATGATGGAGTGCGGTTGGGTAATTCCTTATCAGGTCAACACCGCCCGACATTTGGGCGCGAAGACGATCATTGTTGGACCGGTGCGACTCAGCGACACACCCGACGAACGCACGACGGGAATGGAGTCCGCGCTGTTGACCATCGCCGCGATCGCCAATTCGGTGAAGGCGAAAGCGGAGTACGCCACTTTGTTCGATGCGGAGACCCTGCTGAAGAGTCCTGCGGCTCTGCCGTTGACGCTGCTGTCTGACCGGATGAGCAACCACGTTCGGGTGTGGGATGTCGACCGCCAATTTGTGATGATCGAGTGCGGCAAGATCATCCTCGCCAACTTCAGTTGGGAGCCGTCGGAGCTGTTCAAGAAGGTCGATTTCGACTCGAAGGACAACCTTCAGGTTGGCATTAAGGGCGAGTATCACTTGTTCGACGAATCGAACATTCGGGATTGGCGCAAGGAACTCAGCGAACCGGCGAAGCACAGCATCCTCAGTGCGCTGCCGCCGCGATCGATTGTTGTACTTGCGTAATCGGTCGATGTGGCTGGTGGGTGAAGTTAGGTTCGACTCTCTCGGTTCGCCGCGCAATATCGAGTAATTGTGTTGATGCGGCTCACCGGTCTCTCTTGCCAGAGAGACATAACGACTTTGGCGGCTCTTCAATTCTTTCTGACCCGGAGGGTCGCATATAGTAGCCAGGGCGTCCAAGCGAGCCTGCGAGCGAAGACCCCTGGACAGAATTCGAACCTGCAGAAGTCCGAGGAGCGAAGCGACCCATCTACCCCTTGGCGAAGGGGTCGGTGAGGCACGAACCGGGGGATTGCGCATTGCTCCGAGGTTGCGACAAATCAGTTCCGACAGGCGGCATAGAAAGGAATGCGGATTTTTGTTTGTCATCCCGACGTGAGATCGCCGTGAACATTCCCCTCTACCCCCAAACCTTCCTCAAATATCCATGCCCGTGTGGCATGGATATTCAAGGGCTCTTCCCCTAGGAGAAGGGAAGCTAACCTGCACCGAGTAGAATCAAACCCATGAAAGTTGCCATTGTCGGAGCCGGTGTCGCAGGACTCGCGGTTGCATGGCGACTCAAACATGCCGGCATCGAAGCCACCGTCTTCGAGAAGGCGAACCAGGTTGGTGGACGCGTCTCCACCTTCAGCGATCAAGGCTTTGTCTGGGATGACGGTGCCACCAGCATTGCGCCCCGCCACAAAGCGATCGAGGAAGTGCTCCTCAATGAACTCTCGACCGAGGGGCTCGTCAGGATCGAGAAGCCGATCTGGACGCATGATGGCCTGCGGGTCAGCGCCGGATCGGTGTTCCACAACTCCGTGCCGCGATACACCTACGAGACGGGTATCGCCGAATTCCCGAATCGCTTGGCGTCGGTTCTCGATATCCACACCGGAATGGGCGTGGATGAGATCGTCGAACACGAAAACCAGTTCATCCTCAACGGCGAAGCGTACGATAAACTCGTGCTTGCCGTCCCGCTTCCCATTGCAGCAATGCTGCTGTATTCCATCAGCGAAAACCGACCGATTTCGAATGTCACTTACCGTGCCTGCATCAGTGTCATGCTCGGATTTTCGCACGAGATCGACCCGCCGTACCACGCGGTCGTCAGCCCCGAACAAACGCACCCGATGGGCTGGCTCAGCATCGAAACCGAGAAGTCGCCCCACCGTGCCCCGGCCGGGAACACGGCGATGGTCATGCAGCTCAGTGCCCAGTTCTCCAAGAACAACATGGACAAATCGGACGAGTTCCTGGTCGACACCGCGTGCGCTTTCACTCGTGTGCTGTATGGGCCAAACTTCGATGCGCCACTCGTCGCTCACGTCAAACGATGGAAGTATTCCCAGCCAGAAAACTTAGCCCGATTCGAAGCGGTGAACCAGCCTGGCTCCAGGCTCCTCATTTCCAGCGACTCCCTGCTGGGAGGACGAATCGAGGAGTCGTTCGAGTGCGGCTACCGCGTCGGAGAATTGATCGTCAATGGTTAGTCTCTGCCTCCTGCTCGTCCAAAGCAGGATCGTCAACTACGAGATCTTTCGAGATGACAAGAAGGTCGGCACCGCCAAGATCGCGATCAAGATCACTCAAGACGGCGGCAAACGCGCCGACTCAAAAATTCAACTTCAGCTCAACGGCAAAACATTGGACATGCATTCCACGCAGGTGTGGGCGTTCTCAGGCAAACCGACGCTAAAAATCAATCAGATCTTCGACGACAAGGGCGTGGAGGTCGATCGAAACCGCATGGACTTCAAGGCCACCGAGGTCGTGATCACGCACACCGTCAAGGACAAACCCAGCAAGAAGTCGGTCCCCATCGATCCGAAAGCCGAGATTCGCGATTTCGGCGAGTTCTGGTTCATTCGAGACGAGCCGATCCAGGGCAAAGCCGTGAAATACATGATGTTCGACTCCTCCGCTCAGGCCTGGCAAAGCACGACGACAACTTACCAAGGTTCGGAGACCAAGTCGATTGGCGGAAAATCGATGAAAGTCCACCATGTATCCCAGCAAATCGGGCAGAGGAAGCTTGAGATTTGGCTCGACGACGGTGGAATTCCGATGCTGACCGAGTCGTCAGACCACACACGAATCGTTGCGACGATCTAAAATGATCGTGTGAAGAAGGTGAGCCTGATTCTCGGGCTTTTGCTCGCCACTGTCGCTATGGCCAACGATACGTCCTCGACCAAGATTTGGGCCACGAAGCCCGCGGCAAAGTTCTACGACTCAACGCCGCTGGGCAATGGCCGCATCGGCGCGATGGTGTTCGGCGGGGTCGGCGAGGACCGAATCGTGCTCAACGAGTCGAGCGTGTGGTCCGGCTCGCCACAGGATGCGGATCGGGAGAGCGCCTACAAGGTCCTCCCCGAGATTCGAAGGCTGCTTCTTGCGGACGAACCAAGGAAGGCGCAAGAGTTGTTGCAGGAGAACTTCGTGTGCAAAGGACCGGGTTCCTCACAGGGCAAGAATGGTCAATTCGGCTGCTATCAAGTGCTGGGAAATCTTCATGTCAAGTTCGACCATGGGGTGTCGCATGACTATTCTCGAATTCTGGACTTGGACTCCGCGAAGTGCTCGATCACTTACCTAGCAGATGAGACCCAGTTTGAGCGCGATTCGTTCGTCTCGGCACCGGATCAGGTGTTTGTATATCGCATCGTCAGCCACGGACTAAAAA
>CAMFIS010000024.1 GCA_945952345.1 uncultured Fimbriimonas sp. | reverse complement strand
GCAAATGCAACATCTGTCACGACGGCCCAATCGAGAACGTCCTCGCCGCTTTTCGCCCCAACGAAGCCAAATTCATTCGACCCAGCGTCTATCGTTTCCCGGCCACCCGTATCGTTCCGCTCTTCGAAGATCGCGGAATGGAGGTGTACACCCGCCCTGACGGTCGCATTTTCCCCACCAGCCAAACGGCCAAAGATGTTGTCAATATCCTCAAGGGATACCTAGAGCAAGCAGGCGTCAAGATCTTCGTGAACTCGCCGGTTACTGACATAATCGTCGAAAATGGCAAAGTAATTGGGGTACAGGTAGGCGAGGCGAAAGAACCACCTCAACGTCTTGGACAAATTGACGCCCCCCGATACGGCGCAAAAGCTCTTCTCTCCAATGCCCTCGAAATCGAAGACGATCACGACCACCTCGAACCCGGGGCGCTTCACGCTCCTGCCATCATCGTCTGCGCCGGAGGCTCCAGCTATCCCAACTCGGGAACCACTGGCGACGGCTGGAAGTGGTTGCGCGCACTTGGACATACCATCGTCAATACCCGCGCGGCCCTCGCGCCGATTTACCTCGAAGACGCCAATCCCGACTTCAGCGGCGTGGCCCTGCGAGAGATCGTCCTCAAAGCCCGAGCCGCCAAGGAAGTAGCTCGATGGCAGGGTGATTTACTGTTCACCCACCAAGGAATTTCCGGTCCTTGTGCTCTCGGAATCTCGCGTCTCGTCACCGAGGCGATGGAGTCTTCTGAGGTTCGTCTCGAAGTCGATCTCGCTCCCGAAACCCCGGAAGACGCCCTCCGCGAGCAAGCGCTCAAAGTCGACCCCAAACGCTCCGTGGGTTGGTTCCTTTCTGAACTCCTTCCCGAGCGGCTGCTCCCCAAATTCCTCGCCGACTTCCAGCTCGACCAAACCACCACCTTCGCTAACCTCGACAAAAAGGCTCGAAATCGAATGGTGACCGGTATCAAGGCTTGGCCCATCGGCAAGGTCCGCCATGTTCCGCTGGAGAAAGGTGAAGTCGTCGCCGGAGGGGTCAGCCTCGACGAAGTCGACCCGCAAACCATGGCTTCAAAGCTGATCGAAGGGCTGTATCTGTGCGGTGAAGTTCTGGATATCGCCGGCCCCGTAGGTGGCTATAACCTACAAGCTGCTTTCGCGACGGGGTTTGTGGCAGGGGAGTCAGCGGCCCATTGGGTCGAGTCATAAACCCTGGGGGTGGTGGGCATCTTGCCTACCTTTGTGCGGGCTGGAAGCCCACAACTCCCACAAGGCTTTGTCCTCGCCCTGGCCCTGACTACAGAACGTACTTCGCCAGTAAACCGCGCATCTCTTTTACCAACTCCGCCTCGATGTAGATTCCGTCGTCGCGGTAGTCGACCTTCAAAACACGTCCAAAGTTGTAGCACTCCTGAACCAGCCCCGACTCAGAGTAAGGAACCAGAGCCTTCACGGCACCCAGCAAGTCCTGAACCTGACGCTTGATCGCATTCAGCAAGTCATTCAAGCCCTCACCGGTCGTCGCCGAGATCGCCACTGCGTTCGGAAACTCGGCGACAAGCTCGCGCCGAACTGTCGGATCATCGATCGCATCGATCTTATTAAAGACCGTAATCATCGGCTTATCTTCGGCGCCTAGAATCTTCAACGTATCCATGACTGCGTCCCGCTGAACGTCCCAGGCCGGAGCGCTGACGTCCACCAAGTGCAGAACGAAATCGCTATGCGTCACTTCTTCCAAAGTGGACTGAAACGCCGCGACTAGATGCGTCGGAAGATTACGAATAAATCCAACTGTATCGGTCAAGAACAAGGCATAGCCGTCCGGAAGATCAATCTTCCGCGTCGTGGGATCCAACGTCGCAAACGGCATCGCGTCCGCCAGCAAATCCGTACCCGCCAACCGGTTCATGAGCGTACTCTTACCCGCCGAGGTGTATCCCACGATCGAGGCAAAGGGAAAAGGATGCTTGCGGCGACTCGCCCGTTGCTGATCACGAACGCGCTTCACGTCCACGATGTCTTCCTTTAGCTTCGAGATTCGATCGCGCACCATTCGGCGGTCCGTTTCGAGCTTGGTTTCACCCGGACCGCGCATACCAATGCCGCCCTTCTGCCGTTCGAACTTGGTGTACACCGACATCAGCTTCGGCATCATGTATGTCAGCTGGGCTAGCTCGACCTGCAACATGCCCTCTCGAGTCCGCGCTCGACGGGCAAAGATATCCAGAATTAACTGTGTTCGGTCGACCACGCGAGTCTGGAAAGCCTCCTCAAGGTTGCGTTGCTGCATCCCGCTCACCTCGCCATCGATGAGCACTACGTCCGCCTTCAGGTCTTTGGCCAGAACAGCGACTTCTTCGACCTTGCCTGAGCCAATGAACGTGCCCTTATACGGTCGATCCAGTCGCTGTCGGACAACTGTCAATGGCTCGACGCCCGCAGCTTCGCAAAGGCCTTCGAGCTCTTCTTCGACCACCAAATCGTCGGCTTCGTCCTCATTGATCACTACCAGGACAGCAGTTTCAATCGGATTATCAAGGGAGGCAAGTCGTGTCTTCGCCATCAAAAAATCCCGACGTAAACGACGCCTTGGTGGATCGCTTCGACCTCACCCACAACGCCTGCGACGCACGCCTCAAAAATCGTTTTGCCCTTCGATGCCGATGCCAGCGTGGCATATCCAAGCGAACCTTCCTCGCTCACCTCGTCCCACATTTTGACTAAAGATTTGGTTGGAGGATCCGTCCGGAGTCCGTCGTTGCGCAGCAGGCTCGTCCGAACTTTGTCCGGGTGCAGGTGCATCATCAGCGAGGTCTCCGCCTCGCAGGCATGCTGGATCCCCTTGTCTGGACCCTCCATCACTTCCGCGATTGCCTTCTCACCGTACACGTAATAACCCACGTGCCCAAGCGTGAGATTAGAGTTCTTCTCCTTCAAAGCTCGCAACGCCACATCGTTTGGACTATTGTTGCCGCCGTGCCCATTCACGACCAAGAACCTGTGAAACCGGTGCCGAGCCAGGGACTCGATAATGGCTGTAATTGCCTCACAGTATCCCGCAACCGACGCCGAACAGGTACCCGCAAAGTTGAGATGATGCCCGCTTGCGCCTAGCCAAACACCTGGAGTCATGAGCACCTTCGAAGGAATCCGCTGCTCCACTGCCGAGGCTACGCCTGTTGCGAGCAACGTGTCCGTAAGCAAAGGTAAGTGAGCGCCGTGCTGCTCCAGCGATCCAGTCGGAATGAGCACCACCGTATTCCGGTCGAGCGCCTCGACCTCTTTCCAAGTCATATCCGCCAGGATCATGAAATCAGTCTACAGTCTGCCGTCGGCAGTTTGCAGACCATTCTGCTGACTGCTAACTGCTGACTGCCAACTGGGTTAGTGCGGATTCAACGTGCGCATGAGCCCACGAACCTGACCAAGAAGTTCCTTGTCGTGGTGCATTTGCTCATCGATCTTCTGGTAGCCGTGCATGATCGACGTGTGATCGCGGTCGCCAAATTGCGAGCCGATATGCTTCCACGAGTCGCCGGTTATGCGGCGTGTAAGGAAAATCGCGATGTGGCGCGCATGGACCACGGGGGCTTTTCGCGACGGGCCGCGCATCTCATCGATCGTGATATTGAAGGTGTTCGAAACGAGATCGACAATTTGATTGAAGCCCGGCTTGGAAACCGTGTGTTGGTAGTACTGGTCGATGATCGGCTCGGCAAACTCTCGGGTCAATTCTGTGCCTTCGAGCGAGGCCATCGTCACGATCTTTGTGATGGCGCCCTCGAGCATTCGTACGTTGCCCGGCACGCTCTCCGCGAGGAACATTGCCAATTCGAGTGTGAGAGCCACCTCAAGTGCCTCGGCCTTTTTCATGATGATCGCGCAGCGCGTCTCGGTATCCGGCAATTGAATGTCGGCCACCAAGCCGGCTTCGAATCGCGATCTCAGCCGCTCGTCCATCTGGTAGATATCTTTCGGAGGCCGATCCGATGTCAACACGATCTGCTTACCCAGCGAATGAAGGTAGTTGAACGTATGGAAAATTTCTTCCTGCGTCTTATCCTTACCCGCGAGGAATTGGATATCGTCGACCAGCCAGACCTCGACGTGGCGGTGCTGGCGGCGGAAATTCTCAACCTTGTTGGCTTGAAGTGCGTTGATGAACTCCTCAGCAAATTGCTGCGCAGTCATGTAAACGATCGATGTGGATGGGCTACTTGAAAGAATCTCTCGTGCAATCGAGTGCAGCAAGTGGGTCTTTCCCAGTCCGCTGGAACCATAAATGAATAGAGGATTGAACTTCTGTCCTGGCTCCTTCGCAACTGCTTTCGCTCCTGCCACGGCCAATCGGTTGCTTTGTCCCACCACGAAGTTTCCGAATTGGTATCTCTCGTTTGGCGAAAAGCGAGGGGTTGCTTCCGGTAGCGAAACTGCGGCGGCAACGGCTTTCGTCGGCGCCGAATCCATCTTTTCGCGAGGCTTTGCCAGCACTTCCAACTGGACGCTCTCGCCCAATTCGTCGCTCAAATAGCTCTGGATAATCCCAGAAAATCGCTCTCGTACCCATTCCTGAATGAATCGTCCAGGGGCGCACAATCGAACGGTCGTGTCAACAAACGAGACCGGCGCGAGGGGGCGGATAAACCGGGCCATGATCGGCTCTTGCACTTCGCTTTGGATTCTCACCAGTACACGCTGCCAAGCGGCTTCTAATCGTATGCTGGAATCGGAATCGTCAAAGGAAAGTTGGTCTTTCATGGATGTGTCGGCGGGGTGCCAGGAGAGGGAGTATACAACGCTGGCGAGAGGGGGAGAAGAGAGATTTTTGGACTTTTTTGCACCGTTTTTTGCCCCTCATTCGTCTTGACATTCTTTTAACATTCTTATTTGGTTGAAGTCCCTCTACTGGTTCTTTTGCTGGGTTGATTTCCGTCGGTAGACTTATCTTAACTATTACTATGAAGGGCCTTAAAGTGCTCGGTGTCCTTGGAGGTAACTACATGTCACCCGCCAAGGTTGCAGCCTGGATCGAGTCTGCCGATGTCGTGATCGCGGCCGACGGCGGACTGCTTCGAGTGCTCGAAACCGGATACATCCCAGACATCGTCATTGGCGACTTCGACTCGGTGACACTTGACCAAGTACACGAATCGACAGTAAGCATCGTGGATTCCAATCAAGATAGCACCGACTGCAAAAAACTCCTTGACCACTTACACGCCCGTGGCGGAGATCATGTCACGCTGATTTGTGCAGAAGGGGATTTGACCGACCACTTTCTCGATACGATCCATAACGCGGTTCGGACCGACATTGGCGTGTCGATTGGCTTAGAACGAGGCACTGCCTGGATACTGAAGGGACCGATCTCGGTTGATATCCACGCAGAGGTTGGCCGACGGGCATCTTTGCTGCCGCTGGTGGACATGGTGAACGTTCAATTTACTGGCACTAAGTGGGAGGTCGATGGCAAGGACATGTCGGTGCAAGGCTTTACGAGCATCTCGAACCAGGTATCCCAGCCCCAATTGCACGTTTCCTTCGATAAAGGTGCAGGCTATCTCTTCATTGAGTCGGAACATCCGAATTGGAATTTCCGTCACTTCTCATAGAATCACTTTATTGACAAAGCAGGCGAATGGCGGTAAGTTTTACGGGATTTCGCCGAATAATAGATTCTGGGAGATAACATGATCGACGACACTCAAGTAGCAGACCCAATTGAAGACCATGCGACGGATTCCGTCGAGGCAACGAGTGAGGCTTCCGAGGCAGTAACCCTCAAGCCAATTCTTGTTGTTAAGCGTAATGGCGCGGAGACCGATGAGGTTTTCGTTGTCAATAATCCGACTGTCATCGGCCGATTTGATCCGACCGTGGGGCCGATCGATATCGATTTGGGCGCGCTTCCGGAAGGCGTATACGTCAGCCGAAAGCATGCAAAAATTTATAGCGACGATGCCGGTGCTTGGCGAATCCAAGACCTAGGTTCGTCGAACGGAACCTTTGTGCTCACGAGCGACTTTGAGAAAGTCGAAGACGCTGAACTTGCAGATGGCACCGAAATCGCTCTCGGCAACGCTCGATTTGTCTTCCACCTAAGCTAACCGCTTAGATCAATTGCACGTCGCGGGATCCCTGTTGGACCTCTCCAATAACTGCGGCGTGCTCACCAAACTCCGTAAGCGCATCGACGACGCCCTGGGCAGCATAGCGGTCCACGATCAGCACCATTCCGATGCCCATATTGAAAGTTCGGTACATTTCGGATTCCGAAATCTGACCCGCATTCTGAATCATCTCGAAGATCGGCGCCGGCGTCCAACTTCGCTTTTCGATCAACACTTTCGTGCTGGAAGGCAGGACGCGTGGAATGTTGTCGAAGAAACCGCCTCCCGTGAGGTGTGCGATCGCGTGGACCGTTGGCTGCTGCAAGAGCGGATAAACCGAGTTGAAGTAACAGCGATGAGGTTTGAGAAGTACACTGCCAATGCTTTCACCGAGCTCGGCCGGTTCATCGCGAACGCTGTAACCACCCACTTCGAAAAGCGCTCGCCTCGCGAGAGAAAATCCATTGGTATGAAGCCCATTGCTGGCGATTCCGATGACGGCATCGCCAGGACTGACCGTTCGAGGGAACCTCTGTTCGTTATCGACAATGCCCACGATTGCGCCAACGATGTCGATTTCTCCTTCCACATAAACGCCTGGCATTTCGGCCGTCTCGCCGCCGATCAGGGCGCACCCGACTTCGCTACAGGCATCGGCCATCGAGCCAACTACCGCTTCGAAAACATCGGCCGAAAGCTGAGACGTTGCGAAATAGTCGAGAAAAAACAGCGGCTTTGCGCCCTGGCACAAGATGTCGTTGACGCAGTGGTTGACGATGTCCTTGCCAAGGTTCGAATAGTCGCCGGCCATTTGGGCGACCTTGGTTTTGGTTCCAACGCCGTCGATCGAGGAGACCAGCAGCGGGTTTGCCATGCCAGGGAAAGAGCCTCGGAACAGGGCGCCAAAACTGCCCATGCCGCCAACCACGTCTTCGCCCTGCGTCGCCTGAATCTTGCCGACGACGCCGCGCAGCGCACGGCTCGCCTCATCGATATTCACACCTGAAGAAGCATAGGTCAGTTCGCTGCTCACCCCTACAATCTACCCGGTTCGATCGATATCCCAGTTCCCTTCTGTGGCTGAAACCGGTGCCGGTTCGGGTATCATCTTTCGGCTCGGGTCTGTAGCTCAGCGGTAGAGCAGTGGCCTTTTAAGCCATTGGTCGAGGGTTCGAATCCCTCCGGACCCACCATTTTTCTTTGTTTTCGGCTTTCGGCTTTCGGCTTTCGGCGCTCTGCAGATTGAAACCAAATTCCTCCCATCGTGGTAGAAATTCGGAAAGGCCGATGCAACCACCCTTCAACGCTCACCAGATTCGCGGATTCGTGTTCCTCGCCATCTGCCTCCTCATCCTCGGACTCTCGGCGGCGATCCTCTTTCCCTTCCTCTCCGCCATCTTGTGGGCGACCACCCTCAGTGTCCTCACCTACCCGTGGTTCGAAAAAGCGAGGGCCAAATACCAAACCCAACGTGAGGCCGGAACCCAAGGCCTGAGAGGCAAACTCGCCAACGCGGGTGACTCCCTCGCCGCCCTCAAAAGCACCGTCCTCACGCTCGTCGTCATCTGTCTTCCCTTCCTCCTCGTCGGCGCGCTCGCCTACAGCCAAGTAGGCCCGACCCTCAACAACATGCAGGGGCCGGAGGGATTCCAAATCACGGATCGAATCGACACCGCCATCCACCCCATCACTGAGCGGATCGGCATGAAAGAATTCCACGTCCAAGTCTGGTGGTCTGAGAACTCCGCCGAGATCGTTAAAGCGCTGCGCCAACCTGCGGGTAACTTCGCCAAGCAAGCTGGCGTGACCCTCTTCACAATGGTCATCGCTCTGCTATCGATGTTCTTCTTCCAGCGCGACGCCCGAAAGCTTAAGGAACCGTTCCTACAGTTCTGCGGACTCCCCAACCACAAAGCCGAAGAACTCCTCAGCAATGTCCAGAAAACCATTCGCGCCGTCTTCTCCGGCTCAGTCATCGTCGCCGTCATCCAAGGCACGATCATGGGCATCACCTACGCCTGCCTGGGCGTTCCTGGACCCGCGCTCCTTGGCTTCATCTCGATTGTTTTGTGCATCGTTCCGCTGCTGGGAGCGCCGATCATCTACATCCCCGTCGGCCTGCTGTTCCTCGCCCAAGGCGACTACGTCAGGGCCGCCATCGTCCTCAGCGTCGGATTTCTGCTTGTCAGCCAAATCGACAACATTCTCAAGCCGTATTTCATCGGCAACCAGGTCAGCCTTCACCCGCTCGCGATCTTCTTCTTCGTGCTCGGCGGCATCTCGCTCTTCGGCCCTATCGGGCTCATGGTCGGGCCGATGATCCTCACGATTTTCCTAGCCCTGGTAGATTACGCGCGGAGTTTGCTAAACTTGCCGGACGCGAATGGAACTTCAGGCATGGCTGACCCAGGCAACGCACCGACTTGAGGCGGTCGGATTCCCGTCCGCCAAGATGGAATCCCAGCTCCTCGCGGGTCACGCGATGCTGGTCGACCGAGCCTGGATTCTCACCCATCCCGACCATGAAGTGAACGAGCTTGCCCTCGAATCCCTCTTGCAACGGCGAGAGCAGCACGAGCCGCTCGCGTACATTCTCGGCTACCGCGAGTTCTTCGGACGACGGTTCCGGGTCGATACCAACGTCCTCATTCCTCGTCACGAAACTGAGATCCTCATCGAAGAAGCGTTAAGAACCGAAGACCGAATTCTGCGCGTGCTCGACATCGGCACCGGCTCTGGATGCATTGCCGTTACGCTCAAGCTCGAGCGGCCAAGCTGGGATGTCTGGGCAACCGACATCTCCTCACCCGCCCTCCAGATGGCGAGGGAGAACGCCGAGCTCCTCGGCGCGGACATCCATTTCCGCCACTCCAACCTCTTCGAGCAACTCTCCGATATGCAGTTCGACCTCATCGTTTCGAATCCGCCCTACATCGGCCGCGATGAACCTTTGCCCATCGAGGTTAAAGAATTCGAACCCAACTCCGCCCTTTTCGCCGACCACCAGGGTCTCGCGATCTACGAAGCTATCGCCAGCGAAATCGGAAACCACCTAGCACCCGGCGGACAGCTCATCCTGGAAATCGGTCAAACCCAGGGCCAAGCCGTCCAAAACCTATTCCCAGCAAGCCAAGTGAAAAAAGATCTCGACGGCAACGACCGAATCGTGGTCTGGACCAGATAGCTATTCAATCCGGCCGCGCTGGCCCTTCTTGATCTTTTTCACCGCCCGACCCATTCGCGCCTTCATCACCATATTCTTCAGGCTCTTCTCCGAGGGGTCGGCCACATCGTTGATCTGCAGAGGAGCGATGAACCACTTCGTGAATTCGAGAATCTCTTTCGGGCCAGGAACGATCTCTGGTCGGCTCCGGTGTGCATGGTTAAATGGCTCGTCCCCCAGGCCCTCTTTGTAGCCAGCGTCCAGCAGCATTCCGCCCGCTTCCGCCGCTCTTTGGTACACATAAAACAAATCGTGCTGGTCGAAAACCACAATGCCGTCGCTCGATTCGCAGCTGACCCACAGGTGGTGCATCCCGTCATAGCAAAAGTAGTCGTGAAAGTGGTCGAGGAAAAAGTCGATTTGGACCCGCGTCTTGCCCCGGTCGCCGTAGTACCGCCCGGTTTTCTTAAACGCGCCGTGGGCTTCCTGGATCACCAGCGTAATGAAAAATGGACCTGGATAAAGATCGAGAAGCCGCTTGAATACCTCGATACGATCCTCGCTCGTAGTCACCAGCAATCGCGTGCCGAGGTCGGTCCGATGGAGTTGAAACCGGTTCTCTGGCTCATACGCCCGAATGTTTTTGCCGTCTTCATCGGCACGGTACATCTTCGCATCGGGCAGGTTCTCCACGGACTCCATGGGTGGAGGATACCGAATCCCCTCTCCCCGCTTGCCGGGGAGAGGGGCAGGGGGTGAGGGGCAACACCTAGGCGCCGCTATCCTCCATGCTCCGGGGTCGTTCCGACGTCTCAGCCGTGGCACTTAAGCCAGTTCACTTCTTTGCGTACTTCCCGATGGCCTCATCGATCCACCGCTGAACCGCTCGTTCACTTCCGTGCCCACTCATCTTCTTGAGGCAGGACAAAGCAAGTGGAGTCTGAGCGATTCCCAGCGACTTCGCAATATCGCATTGCTGCATCCACTCCGCTTTCGCGAACAGGTCAGCCAATTGCTGAACGCTCTTATCTCGCACGTCGGCAGACATGGCGCACTCAGCGTAATTCCTCAGCACTTGGAAATGCACCTCCGGATCTTCGTTCGACTCATACTTCTTCGCAAGCAAAACCGCGGTCGGCTTATCGATATTCCTCGAGTACTCGATGATGTTGGCTAGCTCCGTAGGCTTTGCTTCGTCTGCCATCTTCGTCACGAACTCTGCCGCCTTTGGATGGTGGCTACGACTTGCAATCTGAACCGCCGTGGTTCGATTGACAAGCTTCTTCTCATAAGCTTGCGTCGCGTAATCGAATGCCATCGGTCTCTCGCATTCAATGACGATGTTCAAAAGCCGCCTCCGATACATCTGCTCTTCACGAACTTTCGAAGATTGGAGCTTAAGGTAAGTATCTCCCGCATATCGAATAACCGCTTCCGTATGAGTGTGCTCGAGATTTCGCGCCGCCTCATTTCGAATCTTTAACGATTCGCCGGATTTCAAAATGTCGAGAAGGGTGCCCTCGTAGTTACGTCCGAACTCAGAAAGCATCATGAAGTACGGCCAATTCAGATGCGCGCCTTGGACCTCCTTGGAATCCCAATTGATTTCAGAAGCGAGTTTGAGTGCCGCAAACACCGTGATGGGGTGCATTCGTCGAAAGGTCAATTTCGACTTCATGACCTGCCCAGCGGGAGGATTCAACCGAAGATTGCCGTTCTTCAAGACCTCGAATTGTAGACCGCTCATAAAGGTTCGGAAGTCAGCCGGCTTGGACTCGTCGACATCGAGGTCGCGGTTCATAAAGATCAGCGTTCGAAGGTCGAGACGATTACCTTTCTGCGTCCAACTGCCGTTATAGATCGCCACTTCAAACTCGTGCTTAGTGAGGTAGAGGTAGCCGGGGAGCGTGACTTGATAAATCCCCGAATCTTTGGCCGAACAGGAGGAAAAGTCGGGTTGATAGATTCCCATCGGTGCTGGAATATTGAAGATAACCTCTTTGTATCCCTGGGCGAGCAACAGCAAAGATGTCAGCATAGCGGCGTTGTCTTATCTTACAGGGAAGTTGGACGGAAGGTTTCGCCACCTGCAAGCGAGGGAATTGTCGTGGCACTGGTACGCAGAGTGAGGGCTTGTCCAACAGAGCCTCGGCGGAGGCGGAACGAACGACGCTTACCAGTGTTTGGGCACAAGCTTTGAACACTGGCAAACTCGCAGACTTCCGACATTGAGATCAAGTCGAAATTTGGCTCGCGTGCCAGTGCCACTCCCTTCGTGCCTAGTCAATCATCGCTATCCACCATGCCCGGACGCTCGTTCGGACGCCCCGGATACGGCCTCGATCCCTTGTACAGCGAGTACCACTCGATGCGGTTCAACCAGTAAGGATCGGCGCGATCCATCGACGACCAATCCAGCGACATCGTCTTCTCGTACCAATACCGATCCTCCGCCGACATCGGCGTCTTACGACCAGGGTTCGGCTCATCGAACGGAATATTGTTCGGCGTGATCTCGTAGGGCGTCAAGTCCGCCGTATCCGTAAAGCAGTCCATCGCCGGGCGAGCAATCGCATCGAACCGTGTCAGCGGACCAAAGCCCAGCATCATTCCCATCGTCTTGTGCAGCGAAAGTTGCGTCAAGAACTCGCTCGAAACGTACTTGCGCTTGGTGTATGGACTGATGATCATCGTGTTCGTGCGGTGCCCATCCACATGGTCCGGACCTGACTGCGAGTCGTCCTGCGTGAGAACAATCGCGGTGTCCTTGAAGTACTTACTATGCGTCACCAGAGACACCAGGCGCCCCACGGCGTAGTCGTTGTCCGCCTGCATGGCTCGAGGAGTCGGGTATGCCGGGTTTGTGCCTTCGCTGTGGTCGCAAGGCAGAGTCATGATCATCAAATTCGGAAGCTGGCCGTTCGCCTCGAACTCCTTAAACTCCTTCTCGAAGGTATCCATCCGATGCTGATCGCTCTGCACCAGCGGCCAGTAATGGTAGCCCGGCGCCAGCAGCGGCTTCAGCGATGGAATCTCAGTGGTCGGAATGTACGTGAACATGTTGCGTCCCGACTTGCGATCCTCCCACGCCTCGAACCAGTCCTTCGGCTTGCGCGGTTTGTAGATCGGATGCTCGTCGTCCGCCCATTCGCCGTACACCCTCACTTTCAATCCCTTCTTGAGCGCCGCATCCCAGATTCGGTCGCCCGCATTCAAAGACAAGGCGTCGGTTCCATCGTCCGGATAGGTCCGCGAGTAGCCGACGTAGAAGTGCTCCAGGTAGTCGTTCGCCATCGCCTCGTCGCACCAGTGGTGCCCGTCGGCACTGTTGGTTCCGCTGGTGTAGGCGTTGTCGAAAAGGGTGAATTGCTGCACGATCTTGCGCTGATTCGGCACCACCTTCTCGCCCAAACTGCAGAACGAAGGCTCGCCATTGCCTTGCGGCAGGTCGCCATACAATTCGTCGTACGTCCGGTTCTCCTTGATAACATAGATCACGTGCTTGATCGCGCCGTGGTACACCTTCAGGTGCGGCTTCTGCGTGCTGCCTGGGTCGTTCCACGAGTTGTAATTCGCTACCTTCTCGGTCTCCTGGTCGAGCGGCTTGGACAAATCGACCACCGAAACCGTGCCCATAAAATCGTGGGTGTTGCGTCGCGGCTTGTTCTTCACCGACTCGCGCACCGAGCCGTTTCCTTTCGTGTTCAAAACAAACGCTTTGGAACCATCCACGCTCAGGTGAACCGCGGTCGGATAGTAACCCGCCGTTCGGAAGCCGCCGACTTTTCCAGTCTTGGTGTCGATCTCGGCGATTGCATTATCCCCGCCATCGGCGACGTAAAGCGTTTCGCCTTTCTTCGCCAATGCATTTGGCATCGAGCCGATGAGTTTGAACTTCGCCGTCTTGATCGGCCACGACTTGGAGCGCCGCTTCGATTTCAAGTCGATCACGTCGACGGTGTCGCTCATCGCACACGCCACGTACGCCTTGTCGCCATCGACGAGCATCTCGGTCGGGTGGAAACCAGTTTCGATCTGCGTGGATTCTCCGCCGCTCAGACTTGCAAGCGTCACGGTACCGCTGATCACCGAGCCTTGCTTATTGATTGCCAGCCGAGTGGTACCGCTCGCCATCGTGTCGTCGCCATCCTTCGGCTCTCGTCCACCCCAGTTACTGATGAGCAAACCTTGCTCGTCGCTGGTCAGAGCACACGAGAATGGAACCTTCGCGCTGGGAACAAACTTGGTGGAAGCGTAAGATCCCAGATCGACTTCGACTGCGCCGTCCCAATCGGCACAGGCGACGTAAAGCTTGGTGCCTGCCTTATTGATGCACAGTCCACCTGGAACCGGATTTCCCTTCTTGCCCGGCGCCTTCAATTCGATCTTCTGTCCCTTCTGCAGGGTCTCGCCGTCATACAAAAACTCTTGAAGAAAACCCGCGTCGGTGGTGAGAATCAACCGCTTGCCGTCCGGAGTCCAGGCGATGCCGTGGAAACCCGAGCTCGCCCCAATCTGAACTTCGGAATCGGGAAGAATGTGGGTCTCGTCGCACAAAAACACCTTGCTTTTCGCCGCCACCGCGACCACTTTTCCGCCCGGATGAACCGCCAAATCCGACAGCCGCTGGTCGGTTGCGATCGTTCCCGCATCGATGGTCTGGCCACTGGAGACGATGAATTTCCCGTCCGGCTGAGGCCCCATATGCACCACCGAGTTGAGCACGACACGGTAGGTCAACGCCGTCGCCGCAAGTCCGCCAAGGGCCGCCACCGCGATCCACTTCTTCATGAGCTCTAGCTTACGCTTCGCGTAAGGGCGAGGGCTAGGGCCAGGGCAAGATTTAATTCGCCAGCAAAGTCTTCAATCAACTTAGGTAAAAAATAGCAACTTTATGAACCGTTACACAGTGCCAAAGCGCAGCGCCGTCATTACTTACGTTCTGCTTTTGGTGGTGGCGATTCTCATTTCGTTCCTCGTTGTGGGCATCGTCATCGGTGGTGGCCAATCGTTCAACGGACCCATTTGGCTGGTATTGACGATCGTTCTCTTTGGAATCTTTGCCGGCTTGAATAGTTGGCTTGGAGCAAAAAATGAATATGCCGATTTTGGAGTCGACGAAGTTTCGATTCGATTTTGGCATTGCAGCCATGACATCAGGTACGAAGAAATCGATGACATTTTGGTCATTGACCGAGGACCGAAGTTGGCCCTCGGGCGGAACCCGATCGCGGTAGCCATGAATCCTGGGATCCGGCTCTTTAGCCTCGCTAGTATGCGAATCGTGCTTCGTGACGGGAAGAAGATCAAGATCCCCGCGCGTATGGATTTTCCGAATACATTTATGGATAGCTTTCTGCCGTTTACTCTGGAGCACCTCCAGGCATATCAAGAGGAAGGCTGTACGCCATGCCTTCTGGATCTTGGCGACGCTTCATACACTTGGATGCGAGATCGGAAGATTTACAGCATGCGAAAAGCTGCCCGGAAGGCTAAAGCGTAAACGGCATCGCCTTGATATCTGCCAACGAACTTTAGGGCAGCCGAAAATTCGACAGGTAGAAGTCGATTCTCGCTTGCTCCTGTCGGTAATATTCCGCCAACGTAAATGGCTCGTCAAACAGACTGTTCTGGTCCACGGTGTTCCGAAGTTCGAGTCCCTCCTGCTCGCGGGGCGCCGCTCCAGTATTCGAGCGGAGAGCTTCCGAATGGTTGTAGATGGAAGGAGTCCAAAGGCCAATAAAGTTAACGCCAATGAGGTCGCCAGTCCTCCCCGAGTAGCCCTTCAAAGTCACGCTTTCTCCCGAATCCAACTGAACTTCCCATGCCACGGGAGTCATCGACTTGTGCATGTTCTCAATCTCATCTCGCTGCTCGCGAAGAGTGCTTTGATGGAACCCAATTTCCTCCAGCAAATAAAGAAGGAATTCAATGGCAAACACGATCGCCCCTCCCCAGTAGAAAAAAGCGTTGAAGCGATCAACTGGTCCCAAAGCCGGTCCCAGAGCATAGCTGATGAGCGTGAGCAGAATGAGGAGAGTCAAGATGCCGATGGCGGTCCAAGCCATCCTCGCCCGCCATTTCCGACGGAACTGAGCTAAGCGCATTCGATGGTCTTCATAGGCGGCCTGGGTCGAAAAAATTCGGACGATCTTGCCCGTCTCCATCCGCTCCACGCCGTACGAAGTCATTTGCAATAGATTAACGTCAGTTTAGGATTAGTGGTTTCGAACAGTCCTGTCTCCGCTTCAACTGGTCTGGCGGAAACCAGGGCCCGAAGGGTCCAAGTCAACTGAGCCCAGTCCGAAGGGCTGGGATAGTTCGACCGGACATGGCAGTCTGAAGGACCGCGTCAATCCCACAAATACCGTTCATCAAACTCGATACCAGCATCTTGAAACAACCGGCGGAGCTCATCTTGAAAGGAAACGGCTTTGTGGTGTTCGGCCTGACTCGCGATGTACTTGAAAACGGAGTCTCGATGCGACTCAGAAACTCCAAATGCCCCATAACCTTGTTGCCAAGCAAAGTCATTGATGTTGGGAAACATTTCTTTCAACCATTTTGAGCTGGAGACTTTCGAAACTTCGGCGATGCTTGAAATGGTCATGGTTCGTGACAATCCAAAGAGGAGGTGTGTGTGATCGTTATGTCCACCAACTATGACCGGTGTGTTTCCTCTATCTTTAAGAACGGTCGCAAGGTAGGCAAATAATCGCGGCTGAATTTCTTCGCTCAGCCAGGGCGTTCTTCCCTTGGTACTGAAAACCATATGGACGAGAACGTACGACAAGGATTGCGGCATCTAACAATTCTATAGACGCGGTCCTTCAGACCGCAACTCAACGATCAACTTAACCCAGCCCGATGGGCTGGGCTCAGTTGAAATGGACCCTTCGGGCCCTGAAAAATGTGGAAAGCCACGTGATTCGCTGCTCCCCTCATGGGGAGCCGATGAGCCGAAATGGACATGTATCCCGCAGGCTTACGTCGAGCGAGCTGGAGGGGTCCCACCGCCTGCCGACTGCAAACTCAAAACTCACAACTCGAAACTACTTCGCTGCCCACAAGAAGCCGCGCCGCATCAACTCCTTCGGAACCTCCGCCTCGAGAACATCGCAATGGTGCCCAAGCGCGTTGTAAAACACCCGACCCTTGCCATACATCTTCGTGTACACCTGCGGCATCTTGCAGGGATTCGCCGTGTGCGGACCATCGACGCCCGGCGTCGGGAAGTCGCACGTCGCCAGCGTATTTACGCCCGGATCGACGTGCAGATAATACTGCTCCGAAACCACCTCAAAGTCCGGCAACCCATCCGTAATCTCGTGGGGATTCGAACGGTTGATGTTCACCATGTACCGAACCCCGTCGTTGCCTGGATGAGCCACCCACTGCGAACCGGTCATGAACTGCCACTCGGTGTTGGCCCGAAAAGCGTCGCACATGCCGCCGTGGCAACCCGCAATCCCAATCCCATGCTCGGCCACCGCCTTGCGGACCGGCTCGAACTGCTCGTTGGTAATCGTCGACATCGTGTAAACCGGAATCAAGAGGTTATGAGACAGCACAAACGGCTCGTCGGCGAACGAATCCAAAGTGTTCGAGACCGTCACGTGGAACCCTTCGGCCACCAAAATATCGCGGAAGAAGTAAGCCACTTTCTCCGGTTCGTGGCCATCCCAGCCACCCCAAACGATCAACGCATTCTTTGCCGACATGGAGGGAATTATGGACTGGTGCGCAACTTTTAAGAAACGTCAACCAGTAAATTAACAGGAAACCCCGAAGGGGAATTTGTTCTCATGACTTCTTTAACTGTTCTGGCGCTCGCCAGCTCCTTGTTGCATGCTCAAGGTCAGACGATTGAACCTCGCTTGCTTCGCCAACCAGACATCCATGGCGATACGGTTGTGTTCGAATACGCGGGCGACCTCTGGGTCTCATCCACCGCCGGCGGCTCCGTCGCTCGACGCATCGCAAGCAACGTTGGTGCGCGCATCGGCAACCCGGCCACCAAGCCTCTCGCCGCACCGCACCTCTCGCCTGATGGCAAGTGGGTCGCCTTTCTTGGCACCTACGACGGCTCGGTAGGAATCTACGTCGTCTCCATCGACGGCGGCGAACCCAAGCGAGTCACCTACGGAAACGGCATCGAGCAGCCCCTGGGCTGGACTCCCGATGGCCGAATCGCCTACTCCACTTCCGAAGGCGTTCCCTATTTGGGCCGACAATCCAAGCTCATGTTCGTCAGCCCGAAGGGCGGCGTTCCCGTCGATACTCCAGTCAAGGAAATCGCCAACGTCTCCTTCTTCGCTGGTGGCGACAAGATTGCTTACAACCGAGTCAACAGCTTCAACTTCAACTGGCGACGCTACCGTGGTGGCACCCAGGGTCGAATCTCGATTTACGATCTCAAAACCAATAAGTACGAGGAGCTCCCCGCCAAGCGCGAGCAGTCCTTCTGGCCGATGGTCGTGGGAGATTCCATCTATTACATCTCCGACCGCGCGAACGGCACGCTGAACTTGTACGTGAACCAAGGCGGCCGCGATAGCCAGCTCACCAACTTCACCGATGCCGACATCCGCTGGCCCAACACCGACGGCGAGAACATCGTGTACGAGCGCGACGGCTACCTTTACGAGTACAACATCAAGGGCAAGTCCGACAAACGACTCGACATCAAGATCAACTCGGACAACCTCGCCACCCGCCCGGTCCTCAAGAATCTCGCGCCTTATATGAGCGACTTCGCTCTCTCGCCCTCGGGCGTTCGAGTGGCGGTTGCCGCCCGGGGAGAAGTCTTCTCAGTTCCTGCTCGGACCGGCGAAACCCGAGACCTCACGAACTCCAGCGGTTCGCGCGAAAAGAACGTCGACTGGTCGCCCGATGGTAAGTGGATTTCTTACCTCAGCGACAAGTCCGGCGAGTGGGAGCTTTACGTTCAGCCCACGACCGGCGGCGATGAAACCAAGCTTTCCGACGGCACGGTCAAGATCGGCAGCTACACATGGTCGCCCGATGGCAAGAAGATTGCCTTGTTCGGCCCCGGAACCAGCGCGTACATCCTCGATGTCGACAGCAAGAAGATCTCGGTCATCGATGATCTTCCCAACGGCGGCGGCGGATTCTCGTTCTCCGGCGACAGCAAGTGGCTTGCGTACACCAAGGGTCGCGGAAACACCTTCAAGGCGGTCTACCTCTACAACGTTGCCACCGCGAAGAAGACCCAGGTCACCGAAGGTTTCTTCGACGATGGCGATGTGTGCTTCGATAAGGCCGGCAAGTGGCTGTTCTTCTCGTCCAGCCGAATCTTCGCTCCCACGTTTGGTCGAAACGAGTTCAGCCTCAAGGTCGACGAGACCGAGCGGCTGTATGCGGTCGCTCTAAGCCCGGAGACTCCAAATCCGTTCCTCGAAAAGAACGAGGAAGAGCCCGATACGACGAACAAGACCGAGGCGAAGCCCGACGACAAGAAATACGAAATCGACCTTCGCGGAATCGAGAACCGAATCATCGCTCTCCCAATGGGTGTCAGCGCCTACGGCGGTCTCACCAATGCCGATAATGGCTTCTACTACGTCACCGACGGAACGCTCTTCCAGTACACGATGGGCGCCAAGGCTCCGGTCGCGATCTATGAAGGCATTGGCCCCTTCGCGTTCAACTCTTCGCATACCAAGATCGCCGTCGCGGTCCCCGGTGGCCTGCAAGTTCTCACCGTCCAGCCGGGCCTCAACGCTCAGCAGGGTCGAGTGGACCTGAGCGGTGTGGAAGCGGTCATCGATCCTCGACAAGAGTGGCACGACATCCTCGTGGACGCTTGGCGATACGAGCGAGATAACTTTTACGATCCAAACATGGCCGGCAACGATTGGAACGCCGTCCTGAAGCGATACGAAGGCTACCTGCCGTGGGTCAACAGTCGAAGCGACCTCAACTACATCCTCGGAATGATGATCGGCGAACTCGGGACCGGCCACGCCTATGTGCAAGCGCCGGGAGATGTGGGAGTCGTTCCTGGTCCTCGGTTGGTCGTCGGAACTCTTGCTGCCGACTACGAAGTCAAGAACGGCGGAGTCGCCTTCAAGAAGATATGCCGCGGTTCCAACGACTTCGAGCAGTATCAGACGCCACTTGGCGCACCCGGAATCGACGTCAAGGAAGGTGAGTTCCTCGTCGCCATCGACGGCAAGCCCGTTACGCCGGACACCAACCCGAACTCGCTTCTGGTTGGCAAAGCCAACAAGTACGTCACGATCAGTGTGAACTCGGTTCCGTCGGTCGAAGGCGCGCGTAAGCTTCGGGTCAAGCCGATCCTCAGCGACGTCAACGCCCGCTATTACGAGTACATCGAGAACAACCGCAAGTTGGTCGACAAGCTCTCGGGTGGCCGAATCGGCTACATGCACATCCAGAACACGGCGGCGGAAGGCTCCAGCGATTTCGTTCGCGGCTTCTACTCGCAGTCGGATAAGGATGCCATGCTCGTCGACGAACGATGGAACGGCGGCGGCTACATCCAGCCATGGTTCGTGGATACGCTGATGCGCAAGAAGCACGCCATGATCCAGCCTCGATACGGCAATCACCAACCGGAAGCGCCGAGCATCGAAGGTCCGATGTGCCTCCTCATCAACCAGTATGCTGGTTCGGGTGGTGACTTCTTCCCCTACATGTTCAAGCAGTCGAGGCGCGGTCCGCTCATCGGCAAGCGAACTTGGGGCGGTCTCGTCGGCATCAATGGTGGCTACAACCTCGTCGATGGCGGCAACCTGACGTCGCCCACGTTTGCGATCTATAACCCCGAAACCGGCGAAATCATCGCCGAGAACCAGGGTATCGATCCGGATATCGACGTCGACATGCGCCCCGACCTTGTTGCGGACGGCAAAGACCCGCAGCTCGAGGCCGGCGTAAAGTACCTGCTCGATGAGCTGGCCAAACAGCCCGCCAAGAAGCCGAACATTTCGGTTCCGAAGGTCGGCAAGAACGGCAAAATCGGCGGATAAGTCGTCGCCAAAATGGCCCTTCCCTTTCGAATGAAGGGAAGGGCTTTTTGTTGCCCGGTGCATAAACGAATCCATTCGGTGTACTTGCGCGTCGTACAATTCGGAAACGCACATGATCCTCGCTCCTGTCGCCTTGGCAATCGCCGCTAAACCTTCTCTCGCCTTCGTCGCACGCTTCTACAAATCGGGCAGCGCCAAGAGCCGAATGGAGATTTACGTTTCGGATTTGTCGGGAGCGAATCGGAAACAGCTCGCGACCACCGAGGAGCCGAACTTTGTGCAATGGGTGGGTCATGACCGCCTGGTTTGGAATACGCAAAAGGGCTTGTGGACGAGTAAGTTGTCACCTTGGAAGCCGGTGAAGGTGAGCAGCGACACAAACCTTGGTTTCCAGGAGTCGCGGTATCGAACCTGGGCGCCAGGCAGTCCGAGCATTCTTCGCGATTACGGGGAAGCTAAGGGGATTTGGAACCTGAATCCGAAAACGCTGAAGCTGGAGCAGATTGTCCCGACTCCGACGCACGACGAGGTGACTTTGGACGACGAGAAGAAGGTCGAAGTGGCGAACCCCAGTAGCCCGGAGCACCCAATCTCGATGCAGAAGTACGAGGAGTTTGAGTACTGGGCGAACGGGAAGATGAACAAGTGCGAGTACACGCCTTTTCGCGCGGTGACCTCGGACGGCGGCGAGCGATTGTGGTTGTACGTTGGGACGCACAACTCGACCTCGGGCGCGGTGAATTCGATCCTTCTCTTTGAAAAAGGAAAGGAACCGCGATGGCTGATGGAGGATGCGAATTTGTTCGATTTTTGGCGTGAGCGAGCGGTGTTTGCGTATTGCACGCCACGGGAGACGTCGACACTCGGAAAGCTTCAGGTTTGGACGAGCGCATTGCATGTCGGGGATTGGAAGAAAGGAACAGACAAGGCGATCGTGAAGGGGCTAGTATGGGTTCCGAGCGTGAGCTTGAGGCCGTAGGCGCTGGCATTCATCCTGTCTTTAGCGAAGCAGGCTTCGTCCCGATGAAACTCCGTTTCCTTGCCCTCGCAAGCTCGGCGGGATCCATCGGCAGGCCAAAGCGCGAACAGGTTCGCGCACTCCCAAATTGGCGTCGCGGATACATCACGCTATCTTGCACCAAGAATTCAGGAAGCCAAACTGCGTAGAATAGAGGACAGAAATGGCAGCACAACGAACCGTTGTCGTAGTTGGCGGTGGCTTGGCAGGATTGATGGCAGCAATGAAGCTGGCCGAAGCTGGGCATAAGGTTAAGATCTTTAGTATCGTCCCCGTCAAGCGTTCGCACTCGGTGTGCGCACAAGGCGGGATCAACGGCGCGGTGAACCTGCGCGGCGAGGGAGACTCGCCCTACCTCCACTTCGAAGATACGATTACGGGTGGCGACTTCCTCAACCACCAGCCGCCAGTCATGCGCATGGCCGAGCGAGCTCCGGCGATCATTTATCTCCTCGATCGCATGGGCGTGCCGTTCAACCGAACCCACGAGGGACTGCTTTCTTTCCGACGATTTGGCGGAACACTAAAGCACCGAACCGCCTACGCTGGCGCGACCACGGGCCAGCAGCTCTTGTACGCGTTGGACGAGCAAGTTCGACGCTGGGAGACCATGAACATGGTCGAGAAATATGAAGGCTACGAGTTTCTTGGCATCGTCAAGGACAGCGAAGGCCGATGCCGAGGCATCACCGCGCAGAACCTGCGCACGATGGAAATCGAAGCGTTTGCCGCCGATGCGGTCGTCATGGCGACGGGTGGAAACGGACTCATTTTCGGCAAATCGACCAACTCGATCATCAACACGGGCGCGGCGGTTTCGATCTGCTATCAGCAGGGCGCGATCTACGGTAACCCCGAGATGGTGCAGATTCACCCGACTGCGATTCCAGGCGAAGACAAATGCCGACTGATTTCGGAATCTGTTCGTGGAGAAGGCGGACGCGTGTGGGTTCCGCGCGACCCGATGGACAAGCGGGTTCCGACCTCGATTCCCGAGCCGGAGCGATGGTACGTGTGCGAGGAGATGGACTCCAAATACGGCAACCTGCTCAGTCGTGACATCGTCAGCTTCATCATTTACTGCGTTTGCAGAATGGGCAAGGGCGTCGGCGGTCGACAGCAGGCTTACCTCGACATCACTCAGCTTCACCACGACCGTGGCGGACCCTACACTCGAGATCAGATTAACGACAAGCTCGAAGGCGTGCTCGAAATTTACGAGAAGTTCATGCGCGAGGATCCGATCGATCTTCCAATGCGCATCTACCCCGCGGTTCACTACACGATGGGCGGCCTTTGGGTGGATTACGAAACCAACGGGGACAACACTTGGGACGTCGACAGTCCGCGCAACCAGATGACCAACATTCCGGGTCTGTATGCGGCGGGCGAGTGCGAATACCAATACCATGGCGCGAACCGTTTGGGAGCGAACGCGTTGCTGGCGTGCTTGGTCGCGGGTGAGATTTCTTCCGAGAGCATTTTGGCTTACTTCGCCAAGGGCGACGTTGCTGCCTCCGACGTAACGGCGACCATGCTGGACGAAGCTCAGAAAGAAAGGCAGTCCGAATACAACGCGCTCAAGAAGAGCAACGGTACCGAAAATCCATATCGACTCCACCAGGAACTGGGCGAGACGATGTGGAACAACTGCGGCATTTGGCGAGTTCAAAAGGACCTCGAATCAGCTCGGGTCAAGCTGGACGAACTCACCACGCGGGCACGTCAGTGCAACCTCGTTGATGATAGCGGCTGGACGAACCAAGCGGTTCCGTTCTCGCGTGCGGTCATCAATATGATCGAGCAGTCGAAGGCGATCGTCGACGGCGCGATTCAGCGAAACGAGAGCCGAGGCGCGCACTTTAAAATGGACACGCCGGAGCGATTGGACGGCGAATGGCTGAAGACTTCGATGGCGACCTGGACTCCGGGCGGCACCAAGTTTGCCTACGAGCCGATCGACTGCCGGTTCATCGCACCCCGGGCGAGAAAGTACGCGGTGAACCAGATTGGCATCGTGAAGAAGCTGATGGGCGAGAACTTCCTGGAAGGCTTCGCGGCAGCTGGGAAGTGACATATCCCCTTCGCCCATTCTTTTGGGAGAAGGGGTAAAACAGCTTCATGTTCGCTACGTTGCTGACTCTCGCCATTGCCAACGACGCCATTGTGCCAGTGCCACGTCCCGACGACTGGTGGAAGAACAGACACGCCGCCGAAGTCGAACGGGCAAAGCAAGGCAATGCCGATCTCGCATTCATCGGCGACAGTATCACCCACGGTTGGGGCGGCGGACCCGAGAAGGGCGAGCGGTTCGATCATGAGATTTGGGACAAGACGTTTGGCAAGTACCACCCGATCAATCTGGGATTTAGCGGCGACCGAACTCAGCACGTGCTGTGGCGGCTGCAAAATGGCGAACTCGATGGCGTGAAGCTTAAGGTCGCCGTGATCATGATCGGCACCAATAACATCGGGGGAAACAAGCCGGCCGAGATTGCTGAGGGCGTTGGCAGCATCGTGGATTGGCTGCACCAGAACCAGCGGCAGGCGAAGGTCGTGGTTCTCGCGATTTTCCCACGAAGTCCAAACCCGGATAATTGGCCCCGTCGACGTGTCGAAGAGACGAACCGAATCTTGGAGCCATTGACCCGGGAGAAGGGCGCGATCTACCTAGACATCGGCGACAAATTCCTCGACGAGTATGGCGTCCTCCGGCCGAACATCATGCCCGACTTCCTGCACCCTAACAAGGCGGGTTATCAGATTTGGGCAGACGCGGTGGCTCCAAAGCTGAAGCAGTTGTTTGGGTACTAATTCAGGGCTCAGGGCACTAAGCTCAGGGCACAGCGCTACCTCCATAGCTCGGAATCGGTAATCTTGAGATGGCCGAAATCCTCGCCACGGAGGCAGCCCAATCGCGGCCAGGATGGCCACGCACCCAGATGTCCCTACATTTGAGGGTTACTTCCGTGTGTAGATTCCGATGGTGATGAGGCCGGACTCGGATTGGGTTCCATTCAGGTTCCGAAGTACGGGAATTTGATACGACGCGATGAGCCCGGTTGCGGGTCCGAGATTTCGGCGGTAGCTAAGCGAGAGGTAGCCGAGGTGGCCTCCACTATTCTCGTCGAGATCTCCGGTATCCATCCGGTCTTTGGCAGCAAAGCGGCCGTTCAGCTCAGTTACGAAGCTCGACGCAGGATCGAGATCATGCGAGAATCCAACATTGTAGAACAGAACATTGCCATAGTGATAACCGGTTCCGTTCCGTCCGTTCCATCGCACTCGCAATCCGGCAAACCAGAGTTGGTGTTGAATGTCCTCATACGTTGCGAGGAGGCCCAGCGAGAAGTCCGTCGAGCCGGTTCCAATCTGGCTGTGCTCATCGAGTCGTGAGCCAAGCCCATCGGTCTGGCCATTGCGGCCAGTCGGCAGTTTCACGTCAAGGGACGTAGCGAAGAGGATCTTGTCCTTGAGTCCAGACGGGATTTGATAGGTTCCACCCAAAGTAATGTCGCCAAGTCCTTGGGTGTTGACGGTTGGATCGCCCGTCATGTCCATTCGCTTGGTGAGGAACGGGACGCTCGCTCGGAGCATCCAGCGGTCGTCGAGGCCCTTCATGACGTCGAGCATCGTCTCGCCTTGCCGATGCCTCTCGGTGGTACCGGGCAGATCGCCAGCTTGGGATTTGGAGAATGCGGTGTAAGACAGGCCGATAACGACACTGCCCTTGTGGAGAGTTTGGGCGCCCAGGGCCTGCAGTCCCGCGCCGATGGGGTGAGCAATGCAGACGGAACAGGCGGAGGCGTGAGCTGCGGAGAAGCCGACCGCCGACAGTGCGAAGGTTTTTCGAATGGATAGATTCATTTGTTTGATCGAATTGAGGACTTGGACTCGCAATGAAGCGGTCGAGCGTCGAGATTTAGGTTCGATCAAACGAGATTGGGAGGGGGCGAGGTGGGCGCCGAATCGCCATGCGTGTATTGCGCAATTTGCGCGGCGATGGGGCCGGTAAGCAATGGACTCGAGTCAGTGTATAGGCCTTCATTGCTTGGTGCAACGAAGGCAAATTTCTCGATGGAGGACTGAGCCGTCACTTTGATTTCTTGGCGTTCTGCCGATTTCTTCTCGGCGCAGCAGCATTGCTTGAACTCACGATCACCCGGCACTGGCGTGCGAACGTGATCGATCAGGATCTCCTTACCGCAGCAAGACTTTGCCACGACTTTCTCGTGGATAGCTTGGACGGCTGCGGTTGGACACTGTTGTCCAACCCGGGTGACCTTTAGAGGAGAAGCGATGCCAACGCAGACGAGAAAGAGAACCTGGAGGCACGCCAACACGAACACAAAAGTGCGTTTCGCAATTAGGAGTCGAATGGTTCTCATTCGGTTAGGAGGTTACCATTTCCAAGGCGAAGGCGGGAGAGTCAGCAGTCAGCAGTGAGCAGTCAGCAGTCGGCAGTTCGCAGCAAGGAATTGCTGAGTAGGCACCACAACATTTCCACTAATCCCTACATATATGATTAAGCCCCCAGCTGCGCCGGGGGTTGTTTTGGGGTTTCTAGGAGAAGAGGGAATTAAGCCCTTGTGATCTCAAAGGTGATGATGCCCTTGTCGTTATCGCCGCCACCCCTTGACGTGATCTGCCGGTTGTAACGGCCCGAAACGTCACCCGAGATTCGACCGGTTTGGCGGTCGTAGTTGAACATCAAGTCTTTGTGGTACTTCAGCGGGTTGATGTCGACGTGGTCGTCCTTTCCTTCCAGACCACCGTCTTCGTCCATCAGCGCGAGGTGAATCTTATTAACCCGCCGATTAGTATCAATCGGAATCATCCATCCCGGATATCCATCGTCCTTGCTCATGATCGACGTCTTGTACATAACGCCGTCCACGGTTACGTAAGCAAAGAAATCAGCTCGGTTCTTACCGAACATGTCGCCCTTGTCCAGGTTGTCGATTGCGTGCAGGTGCTGGACCCGAATGTAGGTTTGGCCCTGCGGAATCCAGGTAGGGGCTGGCAGCGGGTTGGCCGCCATCATCGTCGTGAGGATAAGTGTGCTAATCATCTGTTTGCCTCCAGAGGTAACCACGTCTTCAGCAAGGGCAGGCTTACTAAGGGTGGGACTTGGGACCCGAACTCGCTATGGTCCGTGGGCTCACGATGACTGCTCCTCCTGGGGATGTAAAGGAAGGGCCTGGGTGCACGTACTGGCGGATTTGCTGCGCGGGATTGATGCACTTAGTCCAGTTTTTCACTTTCACGGCGATAGATCGGTGGACGACAAACGCTTGGTAATCCCCTAGTGAAAGAGACAGCTGCTTGTTTTCGGCCAGCCATTGGTCAGCGCGAGTTTGATCACTCTTGGATTTCGCCTGCCAAGCGGAATCAACCTTATCTTGCTCGTTTGCTCCCGCGAGTCGAATGAATTCCAGGCCTTCTTCGGTGCCTCCCAAAAGACCAAGTTTCATCACTTTCGAAGCCAAAGGCGCGTGCGGTTCTTTTACTGGGATGGCATGGATCGAATACTCCGCAAAGTCACGGCTAATCCAATCGTTTCCCTGCGAATCGGATAACAACATGTAATGATTGCCATTGGCGGGCATGAACAGATAGATATCGCCAATCTTCTCCTTCTTGCTCGCAATCGTCAGAGCTGGAGCCTTGCGAACGCGTTCCAGTTCCGCTTCTGTCGGCACTTTGAAACCGATCTTGATCAAGTCCTGCTGCATCGCACGATCTCTGCGATCCTGATTGCCGGGAATCCAGAGCAGGGCCGCCGCCGCGCCAAGGATGGCAACAATCACGACGACCAGGCCGGACTTGAGTTTCATCGCTACTGATCCGGGTTATAGGCACCCAGCACGTTCACATAGTCGTCGGTCCACGCCTTCACGTCTCGCCCGATTTCGATTTCGTTCCACCAAGCGGGATGGTCGAGAAGGTCGCGGTCGCCAGGGTCGCGAACCAGGATGAGCCATTTCGACTGAGTTTTGCCCAGCCGCTCTTCCTCACTGTGGGGCGCGGGGGCATCAACTTGCTCGTATGCCCACAGATGCGCCTTCCTCGCCGTGAGCGCCACGACCGGTGATAACTCCAGATATCGGTTGGATACATGGAAGGCAATCATGCCGCCGGGGGCAAGCTTTCGTGCGTACATCTCCAGCGCCTCTTGGGTCAACAAGTGGGTCGGAATGGCGTCGCTGCTGAAGGCATCGAGCACGAGAAAGTCGTAAATGTGGTCGGGCTGCTGAGCCAGCGTCAGCCTCGCGTCGCCAAGCACATAGTGCATGCTCGCTTGGCCATCCTTGAGGAACGTAAACAATCCCGAATCCCTCGCCAAATAAAGCACTTCCGGGTCGATTTCAAAGTACGTAAAGTCCTGTCCAACTCGTCCATACGCCGCCAGTGAGCCCACTCCCAAGCCGACCAAACCAACCTTACGAACGCGACCAATGAACTGCGATCGCGTAAAGATTTGGCCAATTGGACCGGTGGGATGGTAGTAAGTGAGCGGCAGGTCTCGGTGCTCAGGATGGGTCGACTGGCGTCCGTGCGTAGTATTACCGTGCACCAACGATCGGTAGTCAGGATTCTGAAGCACCCGGTGGACCCCAAAGAACGATCGCCGAGTGGCAAGAATCTGCCCGGGAGCCGAAATCTGGAGAACGTTTACCAAGACGAATATTGCTCCAAGACTCAGGGCAAAAACCCGTACCCGATCCATCGCGGCAAATGCCGCGACGAGTGGAATTCCAATGGCGAGTCCAGCACGCAACTGGCCAGGAGGAAGTGCATTCTTGACCAACACCATCGACAGGATGGAGATGACGACGATGGCAGCAATCCACACCCAATCCTTTGTGTACTTCTTGGCCTGCGGTCGAATCAGACAAGCGAGGACGATGGCGAGTGGGTACTCGGCGTAGGTTGCAAAGATATGAGGAGCGATGAGCGAATTGAAGAGTCCGCCCAGCGCTCCACCGACCGA
>CAMFIS010000023.1 GCA_945952345.1 uncultured Fimbriimonas sp. | reverse complement strand
CGCTGGAAGCGGTCCGCGGCGCGGCCTCTTAAATTTAGAGTGCAAATGCCTGAATTTGCTTTCCTCAGCGAGACCTGGCTCGCGTGTAATTAGCAGCGAAACAGGTGTTCGCACTCTAAAATATCCAAGTAGACTTCGGTTATGCCCACCCGATTCACCCTCAACGGATCGGGGAAGCCCATCTTCGAGGAGTTCCGCCAGGCGTACCTTGGCGACGAGATTTACCCGACGGCTTTCGTCCCTGCCATCTGCGAACATGGTGAGCTGAAATTGCTGCGGTGGGGTCTCACCCCCAGTTGGGCCAAGGAAGATTTCGGCGGTTCTATGTGCCATGCTCGGCGCGAAAAACTCTTTGTTCAGAACACTTTCAAGACCTCAATCTGGCGTCGCCGATGCTTGATCCCCGCCACCGCGTTCTTCGAATGGCAAGAAAAGCTTGATGGTTCGAAAGCAAAGTTTAAGTTCACGATTCCTAAGCAACCTCTGTTCTACATGGCGGGGCTTTGGGATGATTGGATCGATCCCAACGGATCTGAGATTGCTTCGTGCGCGATCATCACAACCTATCCGAATTCATTGATCTTGCGATACAAGCCGCAGATGCCAGCGATCCTTAAGCCGGCGGATATCGAACTCTTCATGGACCACACTCTGGACCAGATAAAAGTCCTCGACCACATCTTGCATGGGCTAGATTCTGAAGAGTTTCGGGTTGAGAGGCAGTAGCTTGTTGTGTCACTGGCACCCGAGCCGAGGAAGGTTTGATTTGGGATAAGTCTGCGGCGAGTTTGGTGCTCTTGTCACCCACTGGTAAGTTCCACTCGCCCCTCGTTGCGCGTACCAGTGCCACATCAAAGAGATCCTAGCCTTCGACGTGCAGAGTCTTCTCGTTTACGTAATGCGCAGTTCCCTTGGGCGTCCCCTTCGGTTTCCGAACATATTTCTTCAGCGTATAATCAACCGGCACATAACCCGCATGCTTCTGGTTCGAGTGCTGAACGGCAATCTTAGCGGCAGCTAATAATACTTCTCGGCTCACGCGATCGGGCTGATTTTGAGTCTGGACGATTACGTGGGCGGACGTGTGCCCGCGAACGTGCAGCCAATAGTCGTTACTCTTCGCCACACGAAGAGTCAGATAGTCGTTCGCTTCAGCGGTTTCGCCGTAAAGAATCTTATAGTTCGAAGGACCAAGGACTTCACGAATCTTATGTCCCTCGTAGGGCCGCTCGGCCACTCCGCCCTTTGACACCGGCTGCTCGTGCAGCCACCGATTCTTCCGAACATCCTCCTCGAGCGAAACCAACTCATCCATCGATCGAGAGGTTTCAATCTTGGCCAGAACCCCTCGGAGCCGGTCAGCATCTTGCCGAATCCGGTCAAGCTGCTCGGAAACAAAGCCGAGTCGGCCCTTCGCCTTCTTGGCTTTCTCAAAGTAGCGCAAGGCGTTATCTTTCGCGGACCTCTCTGGATCTAGCTTGAGGGTCAATTCCGAACCATCGTAATCCCAAACCGTGGCCGTGGCAGCACCCTCCGGAATTCCTGCGCCATACGCCAGCAGCAACTCGCCCCAGCGTTGCCAAGTCGGAGCTTTTCCGCCCGACTCCTGCGCCTCTACCAAGCTTGCTTCGGCTACCTCTCGGGCAAGCAGTACACGCTCAACTTGGGACAAGAGCCATGCCCGCTTGGCCTCCAATTCTCGCCGCAACACCTCGACATCGAAGTAATCCTCCAATGCTTGACTCATCGACGAGGTTGGTTTCCAGTCGAGAGGCAGCGGCGTCGGCGAAAACGGATAGGGCCCGATAGTTGCTGAAAAGCCGGAAGCCCACTTCGAGGCGTTGGCCACCTCATGGCGAGGCGAAATAGAAGGAGGCGGCAAACGAAACTCGGACACGTCCGCGTTCGACCGCATGACCGGCGGGCGCTCGTATCGCTGATTCGGCTGGATTGGCCGCTTCGATTTCGAGCGTCCGACCCACTTCGCCGCCGCGACTACCAATCCGCTGGGGCCAATCAAAATCAGGTTCGAATGCTTCCCCATCAGCTCCGCCACCAGCGTCCAGTCGCCAAAGGTCAGCGCTAACACGCGGTCACCACCCAGCATCTGGACACATTCCAATGGTAGCCCGATGAGATTCGAACGCAGCGAAGAGCAAAAAGCCAAGGGAGTCGGCGTGTTCCCTGGTCGGCGCGAACAGAACGAAGCACGAAAATACTCGGCGTGACAACAAAGCATCAACTGCTTGGTCACTCCCTGGCGATGGAGTTCTAAATAGATTGTATCTTCGTTCGGTTGACGAACAGCTTGAAGCTTTCCTCCCACGAGCGATTCGATTTCCGAACAAACCGCAGCGAGAGTAATGGCTTCAAACTGCAGGCGTTTCAAATCGATATTTCTCGAAACACATTTTCGCGGGCCGAATTCCGCTCCATGAGCAGAACCTCAGGCGTCAATCCGTCCAGAATGACTTCATCTTCACCCTGAACGCTCGCGACTTCGAGCCAGATCGCCTGCAAATCCTTGGCCGCCTTCGCGACGGTGGTCTTGACCGGAATCGAATCGTGAAGCTGCGTCTTCATTTCGCTCCGTCCACTGAGTACGCAAGACATTTTGTGAAGATGGTAGTCGCCGTCGAAGTCGACGATATAGAAGGAATCTTGTTCGGGTGTCGAACCAAGTTCCGCAAACATTGAGATCGCCAACGTTGGTGCGTACGAGAAATCGGCGAATGACTTCTTGATCGGACCGCTTACTGCGGTCACCACACGCTGCACCGTCACGTCCTGCTCGCTACGGGTGAATCCTTCTCGGTGGGCAAATTCGACGGCTGTCACGCGAATCGATTCAATGTCGGACTGCTGTCCCAAACCGGCAAAGGCCAGATGGTCGTACACCTCAAAGATCTTGGGGCTCTGGCGCCGATAGGTAAAGAGCAAGATGCCAGCATCCAGGCTCACGGCCAGCACGGGCGCGCCCTTCTCGATTCGGTTGACAATGTACGCGACGCGATTGTTCATCGCTTCTTGCCAGTCGTACGGGTTCAGCATGATTCCTTCTACGCCCCGATATCAGTTCGATAGTGCATGCCTTCGAACGAAATCTTCTTGATTGCATCATACACGAGTGCATGCGCCGCCGCGCCATCTGCCGCTTGGGCCATCACCGCCATTACGCGTCCCCCATTCGTTACCAGTTGCCCATCCACCAACTTGGTCCCCGCATGAAACACCTTCACCCCGGCAGGCAGACTGCCAATCGTGATTGGCAGTCCCTTGGGATAGTCTCCCGGGTAGCCAGGACTCGAGAGTACGACCGTACAAGTTGCATGATCCAGAACCTCGACGGGGGGAATTTCTTCTCCTTTTGCGCACGCCATCAGCGCCGCGGCAAAGCCCTTGCCAAGACGGGGCATCACCGACTCCGTCTCCGGATCGCCGAATCGCACGTTGTACTCGATGCACTTCGGGCCATCCGGCGTCACCATCAGTCCGCTAAAGAGAACGCCACGGTAGTCGTACTTATCTTCTTTCAATGCTTGAATGATGGGCTTGACGACGGTCTCCTCGACCTCGTTCACCACGCCGGTTGAAACCCATTCGAGGGGAGAGTATGTCCCCATTCCGCCCGTGTTGGGTCCCTCGTCGCCGTCGAATACTCGCTTTTGGCCTTGCGCCAGCGGCAGGCTCAGGATTCCCGCATCGGAGACCAACGTGAGCAAACTGAATTCAGGACCGATCAATCTCTCTTCGATCACCAACGTTCGGCCCGCTTCGCCCAGGCCGCGCAGCAGGTCCACCGCAGCTTCCGCTTCTTCGACCGTACCGCACACCACAACGCCCTTGCCGAGCGCGTTCCCACTCGCCTTGATCGCCACTTGCCGGCCCTCGGCAAAGCATTTGCGGCAATACTCTTTTGCCATCTGGCCATCGATAAATGTTTGGTAGGATGCGGTAGGAACTCCTGCCCGCATCATCATCGCTTTGGAGAATGCTTTGGAGCCCTCCAATTGAGCCGAGTACTTGTTGGGGCCAAAAACCAGGAAGCCTTGCTCGCGAAAAGCATCGGCCAACCCCATCACGAGGGGATCTTCGGGGCCAACCACCACGAGGTCGATCTCCCTTTCGCGGCCCAGTCGTAACAGGCCAGCAAAGTCGTTGACTTGAATCGGCACGCATTCGCATTCTTCGGCAATCCCAGGATTCCCGGGTGCACAAATCACCTCAGCCTCCTGGCTCAGTTTCCATGCCAAAGCGTGCTCACGGCCTCCGCCTCCAACGACAAGTATTTTCACTCTAATAGTTTGTCCTATTCAAGGTAGCATCGTAGTCGATGGCATTCGGTTTTCCCGCCTACCACGAAGTCACAAACTTTGATATTCCCGCCGGCGTCGACATGCCGCAATCGATGATGTCGACCCTGCGAGAACTTGGATGGGGACCTTCTTTCGATGCCAACGGGATCATCGCGACGACGTCCGCCAATCTCAGGAGCTGGGGTGAGAGAATCATCGTCACGATCTCCGAAGGAACGATTTCGAAGATTCGAAGCGAATGTTCCTTAGCCACTCAATGCGTGGATTACGGCAAGAATCAAAAGAATATCGAACGCATCCTTAGCGAGCTTCCCAAGCACTACGTTCATTACTAGGTCGTGCCAAAGGCCCTGCTACTTCTTCCGGTTTGAAACAACCCGGTAATTTTCGCGAAAGTCTGCATGAAGGGATGAGGCACATCCAGTGCATGAAGTCTTTTTCGGTACTTGCATTAGCGGCTCTCGGCGCATTCTCACTAGCTCAACCAGCGTCGTGGTACGCCAATCGATTTGGGTTCAACGCAGCCCTTCCTGACCTTTTCGCCAACCAATCACCCACCGACTACAAAGACTTTGCCTTCAACACTGGAAAGCCATCGGCTCGCTTTAACAATTCCGTTGCATTCATGACAGGCGCTGGAATGACACCAACGGCAACCGGTAAGGCCTGGAACGATCCCACGAACCACCAATGGGCCGACGTCTACGAAATTACGGACATCTTGCCGAAAAACACTTGGATTCGCGTCGCCAGCAACCTACTCAGCCATTATCCAGATCCGTACAATCCTCGCGGACAAGTCAACCCGGAGCGAAACTCTGGAGCCATCATCACGCGAATGATGTTCCGAGGGACGGACCTCAGCAACGGCCTTAACATTCTCTTCAACCTCACGCCTGGCGTGTATCCCAATGCACTGCCAAGCGACACTTGGTCCAGCATTTCGACCGACCCCAAAGGCACGCGGATGCTGTCATCGGTGGATACCGGTGAGCCCGTGCGACGAGACTGGTGGCGACCGTACGACAGCTACCTGCCGTACTTGAAGAATCACGTCCAGTGTTTCGTTTATGACCTCAATAACGCGGCGGCAAATATCGTCAAGCAGCGCAGCCCAAGTGGTGGAATCACCGAGAACTTCATTGCTCGACTCGGGTTTCAGATGGGTAACGAACCCGCTGCGGGTCACCCGGGTGGGTCCATCGACGGTGTCGTTGGCAGTTGGACCGGCGTTGGAAAGGTTCTGGAAGGAACGATTGCCGGAACCGACTTCAAGCCCAGTCCGGCGACGATGTTGAGCTCGCGCATCCCGAGTTCGTTTGGCCTCAACCCGTGCACCATGCCCGCCTTTTCTATGTTCTCCGAGAACCCTGACTCGTTCCGCTTGAACTATGTTATGGGCCAGTTGCGCAATATTCAATGGGGCGGCAACATTGCGCCGGGCCTCAACGAACTCGCGACTTACGGAAAAGAAATGAACGGAATGGCCTGGCCTACGCAGTGCGGACGCCGAGCGCTCCACTTTAATTCACCTTACTTCCGATGGCACTTTAACGCGGGTACGAACTCGAACTATGCATCCAAGAATACTGAAGACTTGTTGACCAGTCAGCCTTTCGATCCTTCTCAGGGTCGGTGGGAAACGCCTCAGGAATATGCGAAGCGATGGGTTGACGAGATGAATCGCCAGGTGGATCTCGTTGCAAATCTGTCCATGCCCGGCTCGGCCAAGCTTGTGGACATTACCGAGTGTTACTTCACCGATGCTCAGAGCTTTGCCGTTCCGATACCTGCGGGGACCAAGGACGCCAATAATAATGTTGTCAACTTCCAGAACATGACCTTCGATCAGGTCCGAGCATTTGCCCGATCCGGCATCGTCGTGAACGGCACAATGGTTCCCCATCAGCAGGCGTCGCCTTCTCGAGAAGCTATCCTCGCCGCAATTAGGACGGAACTCTACAACCAGGACATGGCCCACACGTTGTCGCCAAATCTTGGTCGAATCTACTGGTGGGGAGGATACTATAACGTTCCGCGAAACGAAACCGGTCTGGAGAACGACGCTAACAACAACGTCATCTCGTACAACCCTTGGGGCGACTATCGTCTAACACTCAGCGAAGTCAAAGCTCTCTGGAATCTGCCTTAATTCCTCCGGACCAAAAGCAGAAGAGGTCTCCCGAGTGCGGGAGACCTCTTCTTGTTATTGCCGATTCCTTACTGTCGGTCTTCGATCGCGACGTAGGTCAGATTGGTCGGACCATCGTAGATCGCCTTCGGGCGGATGAGTCGGTTGTTGTCCAACTGCTCGATGGCGTGAGCCGTGTAGCCCGCAAGTCTTGCGACCACGAACAGAGGCGTATAGAGGTCGATCGGAATACCCAACAGGTAGTAAGCATAAGCCGACGGAAAGTCAACGTTGGGGAAGATTCCCTTTCGCTCGGCCATCGTCTTCTCCAAAATGTCGGCGATTTCTCCGTACTTGGTGTTGCCTGCTTCGACGCCGAGCTCCTTGGCGACCTTGCTCATGTAGAAGGCGCGGCTGTCGCCTTTCTTGTACTCGCGGTGGCCAAAGCCCATGATCTTCTTCTTGTTCGCAATCGCGTCGTCGATCCATGCTTGAGCCTTGCTCGGCTCGCCGATCTCAAGAATCATGTGCATGGCTTCTTCATTCGCGCCGCCGTGCAGCGGACCGCGAAGGGTTCCGATGCCGGTCACGACTCCAGAGTAAAGATCGCTCAGCGTCGCCACCGTCACGCGGTTGGCAAATGTTGAAGCATTGAATCCGTGCTCGGCGTAGAGGCAAAGCGAAGCGTCCATGACCTGCACGGTCTTGGCTTTCGGCTCTTCGCCACTAAAGAGATAGAGGAAATTTTCGGCGATTCCATGCTCGGCCTTTGGCTTGAGGGGAGCCAGACCTTGACGAATCCGGTGGCCGTTGCCGACGATCGTCGAAGCCTTGGCCACGATTCGAACGGCCTTGCGCACGTTCGCGTCATGGTCCGTCGATGGCTTGGTATAGTCCGGGTCAGACGGTGCCAACGCCGAATATGCCGTTCGGACCAGGTCCATCGGGTGCGTGGTCTTCGGCATCGCCGACAGGATGTCGTAGATGTAATCCGGAACTTCCCGCTCACTAGCCAGAACGCTCTTGAAACCGGTCAACTCGGCTTGCGTCGGCAGTTTTCCGTAGAGCAGCAGGTAGGCGCACTCTTCGTAGCTGCCCTTTTCGGCGAGGTCGTGGACATCATAGCCGCGATACTGAAGGCTGCTTCGATCGCTGTCGATGTCGGAAATAGAACTGATTCCGGCAATGACGCCTTCTAAGCCAGGACTGTAATTGGGATATTTGTCGGCAACGCTGTCACTCATTCCAAATTCTCTCGAGATGCCACATTCTACCCATCTCAATACTTCCTACGCGGCGGAACCATTCACTGTAACCCTGGGGTAATTTAATGAACTGGTTGGCACTCGAATTCGTTTGAATTCAGGGAGAGACGAAAATGATTTCCGCATTGCTGTTAGCTTCGACGCAAACCTGGGCAGCATACGGTAATTTCCCGCCGCCAGTGGCCCCGTTCTCCAACCGCTCGCTTCCGGTTTCGCATACAAGAATGCCGATTGTTTTTCCTCTTGTCGGCTATAACTCGTACAACGACGACTACAATTCTCACCGTTCGGGGTTCCGACACACTGGCATCGACATCCGCGCACCAAAGATGACGCCGATCGTTTCGCCGATCAAAGGTCACATTGGGTTCAAAATCCACTCATTTTGGATCTATGGCGACTACGGCTGGAAGATTCTGGGCACACACCTCAACGACGACACTCCCGGCACCAACGACGGCAAGAACAATTTCGATTTCATGTTCGCGCCGAACATTCGATTTGGCGACCACGTCGAGGCTGGCCAGCTCATCGGCTACGTTGGTGACTCAGGCGATGCTACCGGTCCGCATCTCCATTTCGAGATGTACTCACCCAACGGCATCCGCAATCCATTTCCTTCCCTCAAGTCCGCCATCCACGCCGACGGTCCAGTCCGTGTCTTCCGAAACATCCAAGACAAGCCCGATCCCGGCATGGAGCGATTTGAAATCTGCAAGCGAAATTGGTCTCACCTTTCCGGAAATTTCTTCGGCATCCTGGTCGGCAAACAGTACGACAACGGGCGAGTGATCATGTCTCGAAGCCCCAGTTTTGTCACATTCAACTTCCCCGAGGGCCTAGCCGACAAAGCGGACATCGATTCCTGGCCAACCGACCGCCCCGCATCGGTGTATTTCTATCGAGAAGCGGGCAAGATGATCATCACGAAATTGGTGCCGCCGGACAATTGAACGACCAGCGGCGAGTTTTCTGGATTGTCGTTGGATTAAATCTCCTCTGGGCGCCGGTCAACCAAATGATCTCGTGGGCGAGGTCCACCGGGTTTTCACCGCTTGGGATCGGTCTCACGCGCTGGGTGTGCCTCGCGTCCCTTCTCACGCTGTTACTGTTGACGTCAAAGTTCCGGGAGTTTACGGGCTATAAGTCGATGAGCCGAACCGACTGGCTGAAGTCGTTCGTGATCGGCATCCTTTTCTTCGGCCCATCCCACCTACTTTACTACTCGTCGATGGATTTCACCACCGAGCTCGAAGGCTCGGTCATCCTCTCGACGAATCCGGTTTGGGTCGCGATCATTTCGTATTTCATCTTGAAGGAGGAGGCGATGAGCCCGAAGCGTTGGGCGGCGATCATCCTCACGTTCGTTGGCGCCTACATCGTCACCGTCGGGTTCCATGTGCCCAACATGGTTGGGCATTCCAAGGGAAACCTCATGTTCTTCGTAGGCGTACTGTTCGAATCGCTCATGGGTGTCATGGCGGTGCGAATCTCGCGCCGTGCCTCAGGCGTTTCGGTTCTGTGCGGGCAGATGTGGGGCGGCGCGACGGCGTTCATGCTCGCCACGCTCTTCTTGCCGAGCCAGCTTCCACTCGCCATTCCCGCCTTTTCGATTGCCTCATTTGCGCCGCTTCTGTACCTCATCTTTATCTCGGGCATCCTGACCTTTACCACCTGGTATCGGATTGTCGAGAAGTCTCAGCTCACTTTGTTGGTCGTGCTGATCGGCCTCCAGCCACCCATCTCGGCCCTCATCTCGTGGTTTGTTTCTCATAAAGTGCCAACCAACAACGCGGTGGTTGGTGCGCTGATCATCATCTCCGCGCTGTTCGTTGGGTTCGTTGGGGAAAAGCCTGGACTTCAACAGTCGCTAGATCCCCCTGGTCCGGCGGGGTAGATGGCTCTCAGCTTTCAGCTTTCGGCTTTCGGATCTCTGTTCATTGCTCACTGATAAGGGGTGGCACCTATCGACGCCATGGAGTCTTCGCATTCAATCGAGGAAATCTCAATCATGGATCAAAAGGGCGGCCGTTCAGAAATACCTTCGGCGAGCCGACAACCAAGGTTCACTGGTAAGCGCCACCACCCTATTCTTGGCCGCTTCCCTCGCCTACCTGTTCCCTGTTCGCTGATCTCTGTTCCCTGATACGTAACAAAGCCTCGCCGGCGTGGGAGATCCAATTCCACGGAGCGAGGCTTTGTCTTGTTAAGCGGCCAGACTTTTACCGATCAGGATCATCAGCGGCTTGGCGGCTGCGATTCGAACATGGTCTTCTTCGAGAAGCGCCTTCAGCGTTCGGTACACCCGGAACCATTCGGCCTGGATTCCACCTGCCGTCAGCTTAGTCTTTCGCTTCGTCTCAACGATACTCGCGACGGCGCTGCAAGCTTCCTTGAAGTCCATGCCCTGGTCGACCAGAACCGAAATCTCGTGCAGAATCTGCGGTTGCTGTCGCGTCAGCTTCGGCATCAACTTCGCTGTGTAGCACTGAACCAGCTCGAAAGCCTGCTCGTCCACTCGGTCGTGCTCTTCCTGCTCGGCCATCTGCTCGCTGGAATTCTCAACCCAATCCTCGATCGGGACGAGTCTCTTCAGCTTTCGCTGATGGTCGATGGCCTCGTTCTTCACGATCATCAGCATCCATCCGCGGAACTTCGGCCAGCAATCCGATGCACTCTTGATGTTGCGCAGAATCTTGTAGAAAGCGTCCTGCACTACGTCTTCGGCTTCGGTTCGGTTCTTCACCACTCCAGCAGCGACTGCCAGCGCGGCGACGTGTACTTTTGCGAAGAGGTGATAGAGAGCTTCGACGTCGCCACCGCGTGCCTTCTCGATCATCCTTTCGTATTCAAATTGTGTGAGTTGGTCCATGAGGTACCCCTTCGGTGCGGTCTCAATCTCAGGCAGAAATCTGTCGAGCTTCTACGACGAACCGATGGCCCCCTTTTCCACCGCCATGACCTTCGGAGTCTCGGCTGCCTTTACCGCCGCCATGACCTTCGGAGTCGGCGACGATCGCAGTCGGAGCATGAGCGATGTGAACGGAGTTCAGCGCCGCGTTCGATAACATCGAAACGGCGAGAACCGTGGCGAGGATAGTTGCAAGTTTCTTCATGTTGGATCTCTCGGTTAATTGCACTAACGAATTAGTGACGAATACGTTTGAAAAAAATTTCAAGATGCGCTTGTTTGGACATTCTTCGAAGCACTTCGTCGTAAATCCCTGGGTCCAAAGACTCGGCGTGAATCAGGGAATCGTCCGCTCCGGCGTGGTCACCCATCATATCGAGGAAAGCAGCTCGAGTTACCAATCGAGACACCAGCATGATCGCATCGGACTCTCGCATGGTCATCCCTGCCTCGGGGTATGCCAGTTGCCCGTACTTCATAAACTCCTGAATTGCGTGCCCGATCGCTTCGAGACCGTTCACGGGGTCCTCGGCGTAGCCATAAAGCTCGGCTAGGTTAAACCAGAAAATGGAAAGACTGAACGGGGCCTCACCGGGTCGCAGCGGCCGGTTCAACACCGCTAAGCCTTCTAGCGGTCTGCCCGCCACGAAGGATTCGAAATCAGAAATCAGCGCCTTTCGGGCCTCGATCAATTCCTCCAGCGGCTCGTTGCGCAGGTACCGTCCGATCAGGCTGAAGTTCTCGGCGGGAAAGTGTCGCCCATACCGGAGCCGCAATTCTCGCTCGATCTCAACCACGGCCGAGGGCTCCATCTCGGTCTTCTTGTTGATCGTGGCGATGATCGATTCGTACAGGTCATTGCCTGCTTCATCCAAAATCTGCGGGTAGGTCGCCTTCGCCGTCTGCCGATAGTCGTGGACAAGCTCGGGAAAGAACTCGCGGGCGGCCTCGTCTTCTTCCGTGGGCGGCACAAACTTACCGTCGATCGTGTCGATCACGGGCTCTTTTTCGGGCTGCAAGAACTGAGGCGTGAACTTCATAGCGCGGCTATACCTTGAAGATTAGACGATTACCACTGAATGAGTACGACAAGAACCCTGCCTTTTTGCCGTTTGACGCAAAAAACCAGAATGTCCTTGCTGTTCCAGGGAACACTAGATTGCCGACATGGGTCAATGACAACAAGGGGATTGTACTTATGACACCAGTTTTTAGCTTGGCCCTCGCGACGCTTGGCGCGGTGCATCCATATTCGGCGGCCGCTACATTGACTCCCATTTCAAAGTCAATTGCTGTCGAAGGCGAAGGCATCTGGATTCGCTCTCTCGACATGGACGGATCCGCGTATTTCGCGAATCCGGTCAAAAAAGAGAATTTCGTGTGGAAGAAGGGCAAATGGTCGACCTTCGACGTATCCGATTCTCCCTTGAAATCTGGAGTGATTGAGTGCGTTCGGGGTGGCAACATCGTGATTGCGACCGAGGACGCCACAGTCCACCACACTCGCAGTTTCATGAAGAGCCGTGGTGGCTGGGTTGAGATTCCATTTGGCAAGGACTTCGATCCCAACCAGCCAACTGGCAACGTTTTCGTTAACGATGTTAACAAACGTGGCGAAGTCGTGGGGCGTTGGGGTGTTCTACGAGACTTTTTCGCCTGGAACCCGAACTCGAAAAAACCTATCCATCTTAAAAAGGTTATTGCCCAGTCGATTTCCGACAAGGGCACCATTATAGGAACCTGGCGTGAAAACGAAGACAATTGGAAATCGTCGCGGGCAGCCTCGGTGAGCAGTGGCAAGGTAAATATTTTGCCAAATGCGACGAACTCCTCGATGTTTTATGCCATCGCTGGACGGTCAGGCGACATCCTTAGTTTCGGCCAAGGCAAACTTTATCGATACGCCAAGGGAAATCCAATTGCTACTGAGATTTCGCTACGAAGCCCCATTCCGGACTGGTCGTTCGACACCGATTTCTTCTTCAACGAAAAGAATCAGATCGTCGGATCACTCTTAAACCATCGGCGGCATTTGCCCATGATTTATGCAAACGGAATCTGGAGGATGATTTCGATTCCATCGAAGTTCGAAAATGTCGAGCCGGTTTATGCAAACAAAGATGGGGAGATCGTTTGCACCGCTCATAATGCCGACGATCCTAATCACTTTGTTTTTGCAAAATTGAGCACCAAGTAATCCTTTGCATGTTCCTTTACCGAAAGCCTTTCTGCTATGGTTAGAACACCATTTTCTTTTGCCTTGGGCGAGGCAGCGAGTGGGGGATCAACCAATGATTTGTAGCAAATGCGGACATGTGAATCCGGACGAAGCGAGGTTCTGCGGGAACTGCGCCACGCCGCTTACGGCGGAGGCCGCCGAGCAGTCGGCCGCGCCACCCTCCGCTCCGCCAACCGTTGCCATGCAAACCCCGATGGAGGGTCAATACCAGCAGCCACCAAGGAAAGGAATGCCGGGGTGGGCATGGGCCCTTATCATCCTCTTTATTTGCGGATGCGGTGGCGTGATTCTTCTTCCCGCACTCTTGTTCCCAGTATTTAGTCAGGCGAAGATGCAAGCCAAAAAAGCCTACTCAGTCAGCTTGGGCAAACAGGTCGGAACGTCGATGGCTATTTATCTGGCCGACTTCGATGACAAGTTTCCGCCGTTTTCTAACTCTGAGGAAATTGCCCATAAGCTCGATCCATATATGAAGGGGTCTTCGCCAAGTACAACGAGCGATGGTCAAGTTTACGAATCGGTGACGGACCATGCTCGAAGAGTCACTTGGAATTCGGAAATCTCGGGCCAGCTATCAAGCCTTCTCAATTTTCATGCCTGGATGTTCTACGATCCCACCCCGTATGGAGATTACAAAGTCATCACCCATATCGACACCAGTACCAACGCCTATAAGTCGGACGAGTTTGAGGCCCAGCTGAAGCTCCCATTAAAGGAACAATAGACGTTTACCATGGCCTACATGCCCCCAAGTCAAGACCCGTACGGAGCGCCACGGCGCTCTGGTATGCCCGCATGGGCTATCGCGCTCATTATCCTCGGCTGTCTGTGCCTGGTCTGTTGCGTCGGCGGGGCCGCTGTCCTCTTCCCTGCGTTCAGCCAAGCTAAAGTGGCAGCCCAAAGCGCACGAGAATTATCCGATACGAAAATTGTTTCGTTGGGCGTCGCGATGTTCGAAAATGACCACGACGATAAGTTCCCGACCTTTGATTCGCCTGACCATATCTCTCAGCAATTATCGCCGTACCTTGCCAAGTATCCGAAAGTACTGGCCAAGCTAAGCAAGTTCCGTTGGAACACCAAACTGTCAGGTGTCTCCTCCATGAAAGTTTCGAATCCTGCGCAGGTTTGGGTCTCCGAGTTTGGTCCTGACGAAAATGGGCGCATCTATTTCGGCTTTGCCGACAATCACGCGAAGCGCTACAAAGCTGACCAAGAATCCCAGGTCACGTCCGTCGAGCCGATCATCGACAAGTCATAGACGCCGAATTCATCCAAAGAACTCAAATGAAATGCCCTCGCTGTAAGGCCGAGAATTTCGACGACGCCAACGTGTGCAGTCTCTGCGGAGTAGTCCTCGCAACTGGCGTGAATCCGGCTGCCGGTCCTCCAAACAACTCCATTCCGGGTCCAGATCCAGATCCTATTGATATTCCTGCCCCTGTTGGCACACCTCAAAAAAAGTCACGAACCGTTGCGATCGTTACCGCGTTTGCATTAACTACGCTCCTCGTGGCGGCCGCAACCTATCCCATCTGGAGCGTGCTGTGGATGAATCACAAATCGACGGTTGCCCAAGAGCAAGGGAGCCAGATACTGAAGGCGCTCGCGATGTATGGCGCGGACAACGACGATTGTGCTCCGTACTTCGCGGACGCCAAGCAGGTCACGGACAGAATTAATCCTTACTTCTCCAAGCTCCCTTCGGGTTCATATTCGCCGAGCGCACTCGCTTCATATTCAAATTCCCTAGAGTGGAACACACACGTGTCCACCGCCCAGGTGGACAATTTGTTGGGAATCAACTGGATCTTCTACGATCCAGATCGCTACGGAGACCTGCGTCTGGTAGCGGTGTCCGTAGAAAAATGCGGTCTTTACACGGAGGATGACTTCCGAATGATGTTTGGAGACCATCGCTAAACCGGTTCAAGGTATACTCTTTCTTCACGCCCAAAACGATGCTTCCCTCTCGTGCACGGGTGAAATCAATTTGACTGGAGATTAACCATGCCAAAGAAAGTCACTGGAAACATCAAGCTTAACATTCCAGCGGGCAAAGGAACCCCTTCGCCCCCTGTTGGTCCCGCCCTCGGTCAGGCCGGTATCAACATGATGGAATTTCTCAAGAAATTCAACGAAATGACGGCCCCGCAGATGGGCTTCGTCCTTCCGGTTGAGATCACGGTTTACGAAGATCGATCTTACGCCTTCGTGGTCAAGCAGCCTCTGGCTACCGACCTCATCAAGCGAGCCGCTGGCATCACCACCGGTGCGGCCAACCCCAAGACCGACAAGGCTGGCGTCCTTACCAAGGACAAGCTGCGCGATGTCGCAAAACTGAAGATGGCCGACCTTAACACCGACGATGAGGAGATGGCGATGCGAATTATTGCTGGCTCCGCACGTTCGATGGGCGTTCGAATCGAAGAATAATCGCTTATAATAAATAGGCTCAAGGAAGAGATCAGGGTGAAATTTTCATCCTGATCTCTTTCATTTTAGAAACTTCTGCCGATAGAAACGTTAAAAGGACATGACACTGCGAACTCTGGCTTTGGGAGCGGGAATGACGATCGCCATCCATGCGATGGGCCAGATCGCGAATCAGCCCATGCCCGACGCTCAGAAGGGCCAGTCGATCGCCGACCTCTTTCAAACCGCCTCCGGCGCCGATCTCTCGATCGTCGCATCTGGTTTTCTTTCCGCTGGCAAAGATGGGCGCGATTTGCTGTCCTCGTTCCTTTTCCCGCTCGATGAGCTCTGGCTGGTCTCGCTGACCGGCAAGCAGATCAACGACGCGTTCGATCGAAGCCTTTCGTTCTATCCAGAGCCCAGCGGAGACACCCTTTACTTCAGCGGTGGCGAGGTCAACTTCCAAAGCAAGAGCAGCGGTAAGGCAAAAGTACTGTCGGCCACCATCGGCGGACTCCCGATCGACAACAACCGGTCTTATAAGGTCGCGATGCCAGCAAGCCTGGCTCGCGGTGGACTGAGCTACTTCATGGTTTGGAACTTCCAAAAACCGGAAAAAGTCATTTCTCCGGCCATAAAGAAACTTCTTGATGGTAAAAGCGTCCAAACTTCTACATTAAGATGGCTCTCACATCCGTCGCTTTAGGACTGCTTATTCTTGGCCGCCAGCAGCCAAAAACCACCTTCGATCAATCGGTTGCCTGGACTTGGCTGACCAAACAATGTGACCTTGGTCCTCGCGTTCCGAACACGACGCCGCATGTCAAATGCCGCGACATGATCTTCGAAGAGGTCAAGAAGCAATGCGACACGGTTGAGATTCAACCCTTCACGTGGGTGTGGTCGAAGGATAATTCGACCCGCAAGATGTACAACGTCATTGGGTATCAAAACTGGGAGAACGCGACCACTCGCGTCGTGCTGCTCACGCACTGGGATACCCGGCCAACCGCCAACGAGGATCCAAACCCAAGCAATCGTGAGAAGCCGATTCCGGGTGCTAACGATGGCGCATCGGGTACTGCAGTTCTGCTTGAGCTCATGCGGAACACCAAGTCAATTCCCAAAGGTCTCGGCATTTGCTACTTGTTCGTCGATGGTGAGGACCTCGGTCCCGACCTGAATGAGATGTTCCTCGGCGCCACTCACTTCAGCAAGAACCTGCCGAAGAAGAAGCCCGACTACGGCATTCTGATCGATATGATCGGCGACAAGGACCTCTCCATTCCGGTCGAGCCAAACAGTTTCCACAAGGCGCAGCGGCTCACCAATTCACTCTATCGGTTCGCGAAGGAAATTGGGATGTCGAAGACATTCCCCTCGACCATGCAGGGCGAAATTTACGACGACCACCTGTCGCTCAACGACGCCGGAATTCCGACGGTCGACTTCATCGACTTCACCTACGAGCCGTGGCATACGCTGGCGGATACGCCGGACAAGTGCAGCGCGGACTCGCTGGGTAAGGTTGGCCGGTTCCTCGAGAGTTGGGTAAAGCAGCCGGAAGTTTGGAAAGCGAAGTAGCCTCAAAGCGCAAAGAAGCGGCAAAGCCAGCGAAGGAAGCGAAAGAAGTGCACTGGACGTGCCACTGTCAACGACCTCTGCGTTGAACGAAGTGACGCTGCGAGTTGGCAGTGCTACACCTGACCTTCATTGGTAAACTAATCTCCTTCCCACGCTTCTTTGCGCTGGCTTTGCCGCTTCTCTCGCTTCTCATGCTCGCCATCTACGTCCACACCCCTTTCTGCCCCAGCAAATGCGGCTATTGCGATTTCAATAGCTACGCCATGGACGGCGACATTGTTGAACGTACCGTGGCCGCCATCATCCGCGAGATCCACCAATCTCCGCTGCGTGGCGAACCGGCGAAGACCATCTTCTTCGGCGGCGGGACTCCAACCTTTCTCTCCGCCGACCAGTTGACCCGCATCCTCGATGCCGTTCGATCGGTCCACCCTCCGGTCGAAAACTGTGAGATAACCAGCGAGGCCAACCCCGGAACTGTCGACGCCACCAAGTTCCGCGCCATGGTCGAAGCCGGCTTCAACCGCATCTCCCTCGGCGCGCAAAGCTTCCTCGACGACGACCTCATGCGTCTCGATCGAATCCATAAAGCCTCCGAAATCGAACGCGCCGTCGGCGCGGCCCGAGAAGCCGGATTCACGAGCCTCAACCTCGACCTAATGTTCGCACTGCCGTCCCAAAGCCGCCCGGCTTGGACGCGCAATCTTGAGAAGGCCCTGTCGTTAGAGCCTGAGCATCTTAGTCTTTACTGCCTCACCATTGAGCCCAACACCGCCTTCTACAAGAAGAATCTGCGCGGCGAACTCGACCTCCCCGAGGACGACATCCAGCGCGAGATGTACGACGAGTGCGTCCGCCGCACCGCAGAACTCGGTATGGCGCAATACGAAATCTCCAACTTCGCGAAGCCCGGCCACGAATGCCGCCACAACCTTTGCTATTGGTACGGCGAAGACTACGCGGGCTACGGCCCGGGCGCGGTCGGCTGCATTACCCTTGACGGCGTCACGCGCCGCTACACCAACCTCAAACACCCAGACCGCTACTGCGCCGCCGTCGAGAATGGCGATACCATTTTCTTTGAGTCGGAAGAACTCACCTACGATATCAGGCGGGTTGAACGCATTATGTTGGGCCTCAGGCTTAATGAAGGAATCCCAGTTGGCGGCTTCGACCTCCGAAAGGCCAAGGACCTCGTCGATAAAGGTTGGGTTGAATACGATTTCTCGCACGTTCCGAAACAGGACGGAGTCCATCCTGGCCATCTCACTCGCCTCCGGCTCACTGCCGAGGGCCGCCACTTCTGCAGCGAAGTCGCTCTTGAGCTTATCTAGGCAAAGCAGTCCTAGTTGCCGACACCATACCTTCATTAAGTTCGGTAAATAGCTTAACTGGACAATCCAGCGCCGAAGGTGCGGCTCTAACTTAGCCTAGGTCGGAGTGTCAGGCGAGCCTAAGCGAGGATGGCACGAAGGCCTTGGTAGCAAGCCATCATTGCAAAAGTCCGAGGAGCGGATACTTGCACCGATCTCTCGTACACGCACCGATAAGCGACCCCGGCGATAGCCGGCACATTTGTTCTACACCCTTAAATTGCCCAAATCCCCAGTCCTGATCTCGACACGCTAACAGCTAAAAGCTCAAAGCAAACAGCTAATCAGTAAACTAATCCCCTATGCGCCTCCGCATGTGGACTTACGACGTCGCCCGCGAGCAGTGTCCCACTTACGAATACCTCCGCAAACTCTGCCGACTCACCCTCGACAGCGGATACAACGCCATCGGCCTCTACCTTGAACATCGATTCGAATACCCCTCGGCTCCATGGATTGCGGGCAAAGGCGCGCTCACGCCGGACGTCGTCAAGCTCATCCAGCAGGACTTTCCCGATCTCCAGATCATCCCGTTCATCAACCTCCTCGGCCACTTCGAGGGGTTCCTTTACACCGAGGGCGGGCAAGACTATGCAAAGGAGCGATTTAAGGGAATGCAGGCTGACCCGAACAACGCTGAATTCCTATCATTCTGCCACCGCCTGATTGACGATACTGTACAAATTTTTAGCTCTAATCTTATTCATATCGGTGGAGATGAAACTCAGCAGCTCGGCGGCACCGACGAAGAGAAAACCCAAACTTACGCTCATCATTTCGGACCGCTTGCCGACTACGTGATCCAGAAAGGACGCACACCCGGCGTATGGGGCGACATGTTTCATGAGCATCCGCAAGCCCTCGAAAGTCTTCCCAAGGAGACGGTCGTTTTCGACTGGCAATACTTCAAATCTCCCGAACACACGAGCAGACTTTTCCGCGACCAAGGTTTCCGCACCGTCTTCTGCCCCGCCATCCATACCTATAATGCAGCCTGGTGTCACTTGCCCCAAAGCGAGCGAAACGTGCGCGAGCACGCCGAAGCCGCCGAACGTCTAGGCGTCGAGGGCGTTTGCGTCACCACCTGGGAATGCGGACTTTTTGGCAACTACAACACCATCCTCCCCGCCATCGAAGCGAGCGGGAAGATCCTCGCCGAAGCCCAGGCAGAAAAGGACCGCGCCTACCCGCTGGAGAATGCAACTCACGCTGAAGACATTGCGGTTTATGCCAAAGAAACCAACGCGGACATCTTCCTCCAGGCGTACCTCAAGCATGGCGAGACCAGCGAAGAATGGGCTCGAATTCTCGGCTGCGAACTCCCCGCGCAGGGTGGCGAATGGGCATTCTCCGGCATCCGCTCGAGGATGAAGTCGCGCATGTTTCTTTACAGCAACCCCTTCCTGTTCTGGCTTCGCAACGGCAAGGACATTCTTTACGGGCCGGGCGGAATCACCGAACTCGCCGAGCGGGCCTCCGCCTTCGCCACCAACGCCGACCAGCGGGGCGTTTGCTCCCTCATCGCCAAGTCCGTTGAATTCCTTTTCCACGTCGAGAAGGCCAGTCAAGCCTACGCCGAGGGCCACCCAGGTACCGCGATCACCTGCCTCTCTCCCTGCCGGCAAATCTTCGACGAACTCGAAAAGGTCGCCCACGCCACCCACCTCAACTCGTGCGGCTCCCTCGCCGATGCACACCGCTGCAGAGCCGCCAAGCGCCACGTGGAGGAAGTCATCCACCGAATCAAGCAGTACGGCGACGGCTCCCTCGGGTACCTGCCGTCGTTCGACACCATCATTCATCCCAAATTCATCCCCCATGATCAGGCGAACTGGTGGCTGATCAATAGCTGGGCGAATGAGTAAGGAAGCTACAGGCCGCAAGCAACAAGCAACAAGCTCAAACCCAATCGAGAACACGGAATTGACAGTTTTCCGCCATGCCACCGCCTTTCGATCTTTGGCTGACCAGCCCTGAAGGGGCGGCAACAGGTCAGCCCAGGGTAAGCAAGACTGAGCTTTGCGAAATCGAAGTGCAGCCCTGGGTAACAAGCCGTCATCGCAAAAGTCCAAGGAGCGGCAGATTGATCTTAAACTTTGATCGGGTAGATCTGAGCGACCCCGACGATAGTCGGCAGAATAACACTGGTAAGCGCCACTCGTACCTCGCTTCGCGTACCAGTGCCACAACAATAGCTCGGCCACCATCGAGCCCGGTCGCTGCCTCCGGCATTCCCACAAGCCAAGCTGTCCCTTGGCGAAGGGACCGGTGGGCCACCATTCCTTTAATTTCATGTGCAACATTGGTGGCGAACCGAGGGATTGTCGACCGCCCTCGCCCTTCGGTGTAGAATGCCACTCATGGGCTCTTCGGGTTTCTCGCGCAAAAATTTCCTCCTCGCCTCTTTGGCCGCCGCGTTCGCGCCATTCGACGCCCTTGCTCAAAACTCCCAGCGAACTACCTACACCCTCGACGATGTCAAGGGCGCCGAAAAACTTAGCGGAATTACCCTCTCCGACGACCAGCGCAAAGACGTCCTGCAAGCCCTCGCGAACTCCCGATCCGGACTCGACCAGATTCGAAAAGCCGGACTTTCCAACGACATCACTCCCGCATTCGTCTTCGTCCCGCAGGGCAAGAAACCTACCGCCGGCAAGCGAACCAAGCTCACGATTCCGAAGCAAACCGTCACCAGACCCAAGACCGACGAGGACATCGCCTTCCTCACCGTCGCTGAACTCGGCGAGTTGATCAAATCCCGAAAGCTCAAGCCCAGCGAGCTCACCGAAATCTATCTTAAGCGCCTGAAGGAATTCGGACCCAAGCTCAAGAACGTCATCACGCTCACCGAGGAAACCGCCCGCAAACAAGCCGCGCAAGCCGACAAAGAGATCGCCGAAGGCAAGTACCGCGGCCCGCTCCACGGCATTCCCTACGGCATCAAAGACCTCTTCGCCGCCAAGGGATACCCTACCACATGGGGTGCGGAACCGTACAAGAATCAGGTCCTAAACTTAGACTGTGCGGTGGTCGAAAAGCTCAATGCCGCGGGTGCGATCATGCTCGCCAAGACCAGCCTAGGCGCGCTTGCCTATGGCGACATCTGGTTCGGCGGGCAGACACTAAACCCCTGGAATCCCAAGCAGGGATCGTCCGGCTCGTCAGCCGGATCTGCCGCCGGAACCGCAGCGGGCCTCTTCGCTTTCTCCATCGGCACCGAGACCCTTGGCTCGGTTGTCTCGCCTTCCCGCCAATGCCGCGTCACGGGCCTCCGCCCAACCTTTGGCCGAACCAGCCGGTACGGCGCGATGGCCTTGAGTTGGACGATGGACAAGGTTGGCCCGATCTGCCGCTGCGCTCAAGACTGCGCCATCGTCTTCTCCGTCATCTACGGAGCCGACCCTCGCGACCCGATGTCGGTCGACTATCCGTTCTCCTATCAACCTACTGCCGACCTCAAGAAACTCAAGATTGGCGTGATCAACTCCGACGCCGACCCTGTGAAGTACCTCGGCAAGGCGGGAGAAATCCTGAAATCGCTGGGAGCCGATCTCAAGCCGGTCAAGTTCACCCCACCAGTTAATGGCGCCACCGAGGTCCTCACCATCGAGGGTGCGGCTGCCTTTGACGAAATCACCCGCGACGGCCGCGTTGACACCATGAAAGGCTCTCTCTGGCCGCCGGCATTCAAGGCTTCATCGATGCTGACGGGCGTCGATTACATCCAGGCGATGCGCGTCCGGACCAACGTCATGCATAAGTTCGAAGAGGAGTTCGCCGACTTCGATTTCGTGATCGGGCTCGAAAGCGCGGGCAGCGTGCTGGTGACCACCAACCTCACTGGCCACCCGCAAATCTTCGTCCCGATGGGCCTCAATGAACAAAGCCGCCCGATCGGCATCTCGCTGGTCGGACGCCTCTACGAGGAAGGAACGATTTTGGCGGTGGCAAACATGATCCAGCAAGCGACGCAAGTGTTCCGAAAGCGCCCAGATCTGAGCCAGCTCTAACTTAAGGAAGGGATGGAGATGTAGGGGAAGGATCGGCGGCCAGCCGGTTTCGTCTTGACTCATTTTCGCCATCCCTCGGCCACCTGCATAAAAGCCCGAATGCAATACGATTAGACTCATCCCAGAATCCTCTGGGCTTTCTCTTCAGCAGTGCGAACATACAAACATCGTTCACCAATCTCAGCTCTTCTTCAGAAAGCAAGCTATGAATATCGCCATCGCGATCCCTCGGCCGAAACGTAAGTCCGATCATCCAGTCTGTAAACTTTGAGCAGGGCCGTCTGATCATGGATTCGAGTATTTCTGGAAGAAAATAAAGAAGCAATTCCCTTTTCAGAAAAGGTAGGTCCTCGCTATTTCGGAGTTCCCGCCAATCGATTTGTCCATGCAACTTGCCGGTGAAAATGCGATTGACAGTCTGTGCTTCGCTGAAGCCTTCGTGACAACAAGCCACATATTCACAATTGGGCGGGTAATCAGTTCGCGGAAGGTCGCGACATCTTTTAATTAGAACGGTTGATTGCCTTAGTTTCAATTGATTTGCCAAACTTTGTTTGACCGCTTACACTATATAGCTCAATTCGATCGACCGGCACCCACCAATCCTTGTTCTTCTCAGATTCCCCTCGAGAATAACACTCTCGGTCACCCGACCCCGAAGGGGTCAAAGACGGTAGCCGGGGGTCGAAGACCCCCGGACAACATTACCGATTAATCGACCCCAGAGTGGGTCGCAGAATCTCAGTCCAAAAACCTCAGATCAAACGGTATTCCCGCCCACTTCAGGAGTTCGAGCCGCTCCTCTTCGAAGGTTTTTGTACGGTGGTGCTCGACCTGATTGGCAATGTACTTAGCCACCCTTTCCACATCTCGAGGTCCTACCGAGTACACCGCATATCCATCCTGCCAGCCGAATTCTGGTTGAAATCCTTCATCCATTCGGACGAAGACTTCTTTAATTCTCGTACTATATTTGATGGAGCTTGCGTCGCTTTCAGACCGAGCAAGAGATGAGTATGGTCCTCAATTCCTCCAACCATGACTGGCTTTGTCTCTAGTCCGCGCGCAGTTCCGCCCAAGTACTCATGTGCTCGCTCTCTGATGTCTGATACAAGAAACGGCTGTCGATTCTTACAGCTGAAGATGATGTGCATGTGAATGCTAACGAGCGTGGACCCCATTCGAGGATACTACCGAGTTTCTGCGACCCCTTCAGGGTCGGCCATCGTCGATCACTCTCCGGGGGTCGCTGCGCGACACCCCGGCTACCGTCTTCGACCCCTTCGGGGTGATTTCTTGACGATCTAACTCCAAATCTATGCTCTTAATTGGACCAGTATTAGAGATTGTAATTTAGTCGAAGAAATTACTTTCGATACTTCCCCGACCGAATGGGCCAAGTGCTAAAGAGGCTCCGGCCCGGAGCAAAGAAGAGCATGAGCGGCGAAATTATTGCCAGAAGCGGCGAAACGATCCAAAACAGCAATTGCGATGCTTCGGAGAATGATTCCGGATTCATTCTGGAGAAGCTGACCTTTCCATCCCAGTTCAATGCCGCACTGATCAGAAATGCGACGAGCCAAATGAGAGCGACCTGCAGGATCCGCTTGATCGTCGGCCACCCTATTCCGTAATTTTCCTCGGCATGCGAGATAGCGATGCACACCACGCCAAAGCCAAAAACTGGCACGATAGCCCAGCCGAATCCGCCTGCGTTAACGGCCCCGATTCCCATTGCCGCCAGCAGGGCCGTGATGGGAAGTGCGATCAGTGATCGAATGATCCACTTCGCCGCTTTCTCCGTTCGAGACATCGCTAGTGCATTGTAATCCAGAATCTGAGTCGCGACACCCTTCATACTAGCTCTTTGGTGCGAAGGTATCCGCCATCATCTGAGTCCGTTTGGCATCTTGCTCCAAACCCTCTTGTTGGTAAAGCTCGATTGCCCGCTCGAACAAGGCTCGGTCCGATGGCTTACGTTCGACACCCAGAGAAACGAGACACGTCGCAATGCCGACCGGATGGCCTAGTGATTCGAATATCGCAAGCGCTTCCTCGACTGTGTGGCCGTCTCGCTCATGCTCTTGCCACTCACGCAACTTCCCTCTACGCTCTTCCTCGGGCAAGCGATCCCAATCGGCTACAAGAGCATGCGGCGGAGTGAGGGCCCGAGTAAAGCGATAGATGGTCCAAGCTTCCTGCTCGCGATCCCTGACTTCTCGGGCTAAGTTAAGCGACTCTCGCAGATAGTCGCCCTCTGGCACACCAGCAAATGGGACGCGCCCAACCCTCAGGGCACGGGCAAGCTCACCCTTGTCTTCCGATTGGCGGAGGTAGTGAATAGCCTTTTGACCACACACGGCCGCTTCATCCATCGGACCAATATGCTTGAGCAAGTGAGCAAGCCGCGAGTAGCAAATTCCCGCCTCGCGGGCTTTCTGCTCCGTCTCATATTTCTGAGCGAGGCTCATGAGAGCATCCCGCGAAGACTCCTCTACCGGTAAATCCCAAGGCTCAGTTGCCACTATCTAATCTAAAATCCTACTTAACCTTCTTCGCGAACTCCGCTCGAATCTGCGCCATGGCCTTTTTCGCTGGCTCGCTGTCCTTCATCGAACTCTTCGGCAGCGCCGCGATCGCCTTGTCCATCAGCTCCAGAGCCTTCTTCGGTTCGTTCAGCATGTCGAAATAAGTCGCCGCATAGTAATACACCATCGCGTCTCCCTCGCCTGCCGAACCTAGCGCGGTTTCGATTGCGAACTTCGCGCGATCCATGTCTCCCTTTGATTCCGCCTGTTCCAAGGCGTAGATGCACACCACGTCCTTGTCCTCTTGCTTCGTGCTCGCCGAGAGTTCCTTCACCCGCGCTTCCCACGCGGTCGGATCCTGCTTCGAGAGCAGCACAAACCGCTGGTTGGCCAGCATCGGCTTAAGAGAAGGAGTCTTCTTCTCAAGCGCGTCGAGCTTGGCCGAAGCCTCGGCGTACTTGCCTTCCTTAATCATCTTGTCGACTGCCGAAACTTCCGCTCGGCTTGCCATTTCAGCTTTCGCTACCGCCGCCTGTTTGGAGAACTCGGTCTTAAACTTCGCCAAATTGAACTTGCCCGACTTGATTTCGGCCAGCGGTTTCTCCATTTCCATGGGGTGGCCGATCCACAAAACCTTCTTGTTCTTCACCACGAACGCGGTTGGAATTCCGTTCTGCCCCGCGGCTTCCATCCAGGTCTTCGACATGCCGGTTTTGTTGCCCGAGTACCCGACGTTGTAGTCCATCTTCGCGCCCATATCGCTCACGAACTTCTTGATGTTTCCACCCTTGTCGTCTTCCCAAATGCTGACGCCCACAAACGTCACGTCCTTATTCTTCTTCGCCATCTCGGTGAGGTGAGGAATGCTCTCGCGGCACGGCCCGCACCACGTCGCCCAGAACTCGACCACGTACGTCTTGTTGGCCTTGAACGACTTGACTGCCTTACCCTTGTACCAGGTCTTCACATCGAGCTTTGGCGCGGGCAAACCTGGGGCGACATCTGAAGCAAACGCTGCAACCGCAGAAGCAAGCAAAGCTGAAGAAAGAACGAATCGCAAGGTGGATCGCATACCGTGATTGTAACGCAAGGAGCGTGGCTTCGGTTCCGCGAGGCTCCAATCGCAAAAGAGAAACTCTGCCCTGCGAAGAGGGCAGAGTTTGATAGAGGTCGCGGAAGACTTAACTCTTATCAGCGAAGTTCAGCTCGCGAGCCGAGCTCAGATTGAACGAATATCCTAAACCAAGGAAGATTCCCTTCGCCTTCGTCTTGTCGCTGCCGATCGAGAACTGGATCCACCGAGCCTTATCGGCCTGCTGCTCGACTCCCAAAGTCCACGAGTTCACATTAGTCTTGCCGCCGGCTGGGCCACTCGACTTGTAGAAGTCTTCAATGAAGATAGAGTTTCTCGAACCACCTGACCGAAACCGCAATCCAAGCTCAGATCCACTTTGCCCGGCCGAGAACGCCGCGTTAGCGAAAGTTTTCTCGTTGTTGGTCATCGAGGCATGAATAGTGAGACTGGACAAGGTAGGCGCCTTGAACTTCTTGGGATCGGGCTCATAGATGAAATCCTTGCTGTTAAGCGGGACGTTCAGTGTGAGCCAGGCCTTCGTGCCCGTCGGGACCAGTCCACTATAAGTGTTATCCGCCGAACCCCAAGAGGACCCGATGGCAATGTCCAGCTTGGTCTTATTCCAATAGTAACTGGACGCTTGCTCGTTGAAGTTATCGGAGATGCCCTTGATGTCAATTTTCGATGCATTGAAGGTGATCAGTAGATTGCCGACCGTCTTGTATGCATCTGAGTAGGCGACATAGTCTTGCCGGAGTTTCCAGATCGGAGAATCCTGACTCACTTGAACACTTAATGCCGGAATGTCTACGTCGCCAACGGCATTTGCGGTGTTCAAAAATTTATTGCATGCTTCGCGATACGAGGCAATCGCATCAGAAAGTTTTGCAAAAGTATCCTTAGTCATGAGCTTGGAGTAATGACTTGCAAGTGATACTTCAAATGAAACGACTTCGTCTCTCTTGCTAGCCAGATCCTCCTTGTACTTCGCGAATTGGACTGCCGTTCTTCCGGCAGGATTCGTTAACGGCTCCGGTACTCCGGTGTTAAAGGCCTCAAAGACAGCGTCGAACTGATGAACATATTGTTCGGCAGGATCGAGACTTTGGGCCGGTCCATTCTTGTCCGCGGCCTTGATCATCACCTTCTTCCGGTCTTTCATCCAGTCCGAATCGTCGAGCAACGGGACCGCAAAGCCCATCGCCGCCTTCGCGGGAGTGTCCTTTCCATTACCGGGAACCAGCGCGATCGAGATTTGCGAGTAATTCGAGATCCTGAAAGTCGGATCCGTACTTCGCCATTCTTTAGCGGTGAGCTTCCGGTTACCAAACTCCTGGAGAGCCATCGAATATGAGAAGCCGTCCTGAATCGAGCCTGAACCGATCGACCTAAGAATCGAAAACGCTTTCGTCGATAGCTTGGTCGGCGAGTCCACCTTCGACGGATCGAGGCCGAGCATGGCCTGAGCCGCCGAATGCGGAACGGAGAAGTCTATTATGGAGAAAAAGGGTTCGCTCTTCTTGTCGTCGGCAATTGCCAGTACGCTCAGGGAGAGAGCAACAAAGGAGAGTGCCGACTTCATAACACTCCCACCACGACTTCGAGCAGTTCCGTCGACATCGTATATCCGGTAACGGTCTTGCCTGCATTGTCGAATACCGTGACTGGGCTTCCAGATCCAGCTAGCGACGCAGCAATCGAGAATGATGCACCCGTTGTTGCGTTTACTTGGTCAAAGATGATCCGCTGATCATTATCGTCACGACGCATAGCTGCGGCGCCACTACCAAATTCTTCTTCGACTTTTGAACGAGTTCCATTTATCGAAGTTAGAGTGCGAATCGCAGTCCCGGGCGTACCGCCTGAGGCGACCATTTCGTTGACCTCGACAACAACGATGTCCCCCGTGTTAATGTCCACGTTGAAATTGAAAATATCACTGGAAATTGGCATTTCTTGTTCACCTGGCAAGCACGCCATATCGTGCTGCAATTGATTAACTTTGCGGGTCCAATCGACCTAACGCCGACAGTTAAAATGATTGAAAAAATCCCTTCGAAGAGAAACTTTCCAAAGTTCGGTCCGTCTCTTTCCATCGTGACCAATCGAATCTTTGCCGCGCTGCTGGCGCTTTCTTTCGTGGGTGTTTGTTTCTCGTATCAGGGCCAAAGCGATGCCCAAAAGACTGCCAAGCCAGGTACCGACGAGAAGGTCATACTCAAAATGCCGGTCCAGATTCCGACGCCGAAGGAGTCTGAAGTCGTGGTCGTCTTCGATAACGGAAGCTTTGCCGTGGCACGCCAAAACCAAATCGTAACGATTCCCGCGAACGAGAAATTCCGCTCGATCGTAGGTGAGCACGCGTCGCTCAACTTCTCGGAGAAGGGCGAAACCAGCGGAAACAACTTCTGGATCGTGAAGTCTCGCTAAAGCAAAGATTGCTGCTGTCCGCTGAAAGCTGAAAGCTGAAAGCTGAAAGCTGAAAGCTATCCTTGCCACTTCGCGTCTTGTGCAGTGTAGTCCGCGTAGTCGATCGTCTCGTACAATTCCGCCCGAGTGCGCATCTTCTCGATCCACCCCGCCTGCGTCCCGGTCTCCAGCAGCTCGGAATAAAACTCTTCCACCGCCTTCAGCATCACCCTCAAGGCGGTGACCGGGAAGATCACCATCTCGTAACCTAACTCTTCAAACCGAGAAGCTGAGATCAGGGGAGTCTTGCCAAACTCCGTCATGTTCGCCAGTAGCGGCACCGAAACGCCAGCTCGAAAAGCATCGAACTCCGCTTCATTCGCCAATCCTTCGGGAAACACGGCGTCCGCACCCGCCTGAACATACGCCTTTGCCCGGTCGATCGCCGAATCTAAGCCCTCGATTCCCCGAGCGTCCGTCCGAGCAATGATCATGAACGAGGAATCC
>CAMFIS010000022.1 GCA_945952345.1 uncultured Fimbriimonas sp. | reverse complement strand
CGATCGCTTTCGCGATGACAGAGTGCAAAAATGCGTGGCGAGGCGTTGAGGCCCGTTGCGCAGCCTCCACGATTCGCTCGCAAGCTCCCTACGGATCGAGGCATCAGCGCCATTACCCGTCCTTCGCATGCCAAACCCACTGTGCGACACCTCCCCATGAGGGGAGGTGCCGCGCGGAGAACTATTTCACAACGAGCGAGCTAATCTTGCTGGGTTCGACAACCTCGACGGTGCCGTACTTCGCCAAGCCACTCTCGATAAGCTTCCGCTCCCCGACCACGATCAACTGCAAGTTCGTACCGCCCAGGTACTTCCGTGCCACGCGCTGAACATCCTGAGCCGTCACCGCTTGGATCAGAGCCGGATACTTATCCCAATAGTCGGCTGGCATGCCGTTCTGAACCAACTCGATCGAACGATTCAGAATGCCGTCCGAACTTTCCAGCGTGAGCGCGAAGCCGCCGACGATGGACCGCTTCACTCGGTTCAGTTCGTCCTCGGTCACCAACTGGTCCTGCAGCCGCTTGAACTCAAAGAAGAATTCGCCGATGGCAGGTTCCGTTACTTCGGTTCGAACGCTCGCATTCGCACCCCAGATTCCGGCCCAGCGTCCTGCGGGAAGCGAAGAGTACGCGCCGTACGTGTAGCCCTTGCGCTCGCGGATGTTCTGGAACAATCGGCCCGACGAGCCGCCACCGAGGATTCGGTTCGCAACCGTAAGCGCAATGAAATCCGGATCGGTCTGGCTAACCGCCATAGCACCAAACTGGATCACCGATTGGGCCGACGACGGACGGTCGATGAGGAAGATATGCGTCTGCTGTTTCGGCGTGAAATTCACCGGAGGCAGTTCGGGAATCTTGTCGCCCGGCCTCCAATCTGCAAAAGCCGCCTCCAATTTCGCCTGCAAACTCTTCGAATCTACATCGCCCGTGACGCCCAGAATCGATCCATTGGGATGGTAGTAATCGCCGTAGAACTTTGTGACGTCTTCGATTTTTACCGTCGGCCGATCTGCACCGCGAGGAGTCACACGCTCGTACTTCGTACCCGCGTAGAACAAGTGGTTTTGAAGCTCGCCGATCATGGCTTGAGGGCTGCCCGCGCCGCCACCACCACGTCCACCGCCGCCTCCGCCGCCACCAAATCCGCCTCGATTTCGGTTGAGACGATCGGCTGGGAAGGCGGGATGAGAGATCGCGTCTCCCAGTAGGGCGATAATCTCGTCGGACAGGGAAGACAGACCCGAAGCCGTCACAGTCGTGATATCTTGACCTGCGTTCGCGCCGAGATTAATTCCGGTGCCTTCCTGAAGGTCGACGATTTGGTCGGCGGTCCGAGTCTTCGTGCCTTCCGTCATCATGTTCGCCGTCGAATTGGCCACGCCGGCCTTCTCTTCGAAGAGGGATCCTGCCTTGATTTGGAGGCTCAGTCGGATTGCCGGAGTCCGATGGTCCTCGTAAACAAAGACCTTCAACCCGTTCTTAAGCGTGAAGCTCTTCGGCTTTGGCAGTTTGACCTTCAGGACCTCTTTGGCCACCGGAGCTTTGCCTTTGATGACCGCTCCGCTGGTGTTGTCGGTATTCACGCCGCCGGTGTCTTGGGCCAAGGCCATGGCCGCCGAAAATGACAATGAGATGAGTGCTGCTAATCGAATGTTCATCGGAAACCTCCTCCGTCGTCGGGTGTCGATTCCGGCACTGCGATCACAATGACACGGTTCGTTTTAACGAAATACTTCTTGGCCACGCGTTGGATGTCCGCTGCGGTCACGCTCAGAATGCGATCAAGATTCTGATTCATGCGGCCTGGATCGTTGAAGAATACGGCGTTCTGCGAGAGTGCGTTGGCTTTGCTGAGTGCGGTTTGGCCGCCGCCACCTCCGCGTCCACCACCCCCTCTTCCTCCTCCTCCGCCACCAACGATGGCTCCGGAAATGGCTTGAGTCTTTGCTTTCGCAATTTCATCGGCGGTGACGCCGTCGTCTTGGATTGAAGCGATCACTTCGTCGAAAGCCTTCTCTACATCCTCGGCTTTGTTGTTGTTACCAAGCGTCGCCGAGAAGGAAAACAGTCCCGGACCCCGTCCGTACTGTCCGCCAGCATTGGCGCCTTGTGCCAGCTTCTTGTCGGTAATGGCCTTGAAGAGCCGTCCGCTTCGCCCTCGATTGAGGATGCTGCTCAGCAACTGAAGCGCTGGAGCATCGGCGCTTTCACCCGAGACGGTCTTGTATGACATTTCGAATCTGGATTGCCGAGCAAGAGGATCGGTGATCGTCTTGCGACGCTCTTCAGTTCCCATCTTCTCGTCCATCTCAACCGGAGGTGGGTCAGGCTGCCGCTCGATTCCACCGAAGTACTTCTCGATCTTCTTCTTGGCATCGCCTTCGTTGAAGTCCCCAACCACGGCGATAGTCGCATTGTTGGGAGCATAGTAGGTTTTGAAAAAGGCTCGAACGTCTTCCAAGGTCGCCGCATTCAAGTCTTTCATCGAGCCGATCGTGCTGTGTTTGTAGGCAAAACTGTCATATGCGAGGTCATCAACGATCTCGCTCATGCCGCCGAAGGGCTGGTTGTCGTAGCTCTGACGTCGCTCTTCTTGCACGACCGCACGCTGGTTATCCAGGTTTGCCTGACTGATGTCCAGCGATCTCATCCGGTCAGATTCAAGAAAGAGAGCGAGGTCGAGCTGGTTGGAAGGAAGAGACTCGAAGTAGTTCGTACGGTCCTTGTTCGTCGTACCGTTCATGGTTCCGCCATTGTCTTGGACCAGCAACATATGTTCGCCCTTGCCCACGTTGCCCGAACCCTGAAACATCATGTGCTCGAAGAGGTGAGCGAAGCCGGTGCGTCCGGGCCGCTCATTGCGAGAGCCCACATTATAGGTCACGCTGACGGCAACGACAGGGGCGGAATGATCTACCGAGAGCAGGACGCGCAATCCGTTCTTGAGCTTGTAGTCGGTGTATTTGACCTGCGGAACCTTGGGCAACTGACCGGACTGCTGGCCAACGCCAACGGCCCCGGTCGATCCCCATAGCGATACCGCGATCGCCGCGAAGAATAATTTCCGTTTCATGATAACTCCCAGAATGAGAAGCTGAGTTAGCGCCAGTATAACCGGATATTCCGAAAGTGAACAAGTAAGATTTCCGCGGGAATTGCCGGACTTCCGTACACTATTCGAGACCAAAGGTACTGAATCAATTCGGCTAAATTGGGTTATTTCTGAGTCCCCTGTTTGTCGCGACTTTGAGTAATCGGCAAATTCCTTTATAATTGGCGCTTGAGGCACTCTTCATGATGATTTTCTCGCGTCGTATTCTTGGTCTAGCACTTGGAATCACCCTAACATCGGCTGCGTTTGCAGGCACGTGGCCATACACGGCCAAGCCGGGAGTTCAAGAATTCACCGGTCAACTTATCGTTCGACCCATTCAGGTCGACACAATGCTGTCGAAGAATTGGACGCTCGATAAAATTCGGGGATTGCAGAGCCGAGTCGCCCCACGATTCGCCAAAAACTTGGTTCGGTACTACAGCCAAACCGACGAGTACGTGGTTAAGGTTCCCGCAGGCAAGACGGACAATTCGTACGCCAAGGAACTCATCGACACCGGCGACTTCCAATACGTCTGCCCGAACTGGCGGCTTTATCCGACCCGCAATCCGAACGATCCTCAGTACCCCCAGCAGTGGCACCATCCTAAGATCAAGTCGAATCTGGCTTGGAATCTTTGGACGGGAAGCTCGCAGCAATATATATCCTTCGTCGATACCGGCGTAACCAAGAACCATGAAGACCTCCACGACTTGCTGGTTCCCGGTTACAACTCGGTAGACCGAAAGACCGAAGCCGAAGGCGGCGACATTAACGACATCAACGGCCACGGTACCCACGTTGCAGGTTGTGGTGCGGCGCACGGCAATAACGGAATTGGTGTGAGCGGTGTTGGCTGGAACTTCAAGATTCGCTTTGTGCGAACGTCGAATAGCCCGTCGGGTGGCGCGTCGCTCGATGATATTCTCGCTGGCGCACGATGGGCCGTCGACAACGGTTCGAGGACCATTAGTGCCTCGTATAGCGGCGTCGACAATGATCCAGTTGGCACGACAGGAACCTATGTTAAAAGCAAGGGCGGACTCTTCTTCTATGCGGCCGGTAACGACAACCGAGATCTGAACATGTTCAGCTATGCCGACACAATCGTCTGCGGAGCATCGGATGAGAATGATGGGAAAGCTGGATTCTCGGCCTATGGAAAGGGAGTGGCACTCTTTTCTCCAGGCACAAACATCTTGAGCTCCACAATTGATGGAGGCTACGGCTACGCAAGCGGAACCTCGATGGCAACGCCGATTACCAACGGTGCCATGGCCCTAATATGGTCGGCCAACCCATCGCTCACCCCAGACGAAGCTCAGCAGATTCTGTACCTCTCGTGCGATGCCATTGGCTCGAGCAACGTCTTCGGCCACGGTCGAACCAACGTGTACAAGGGTGTCCAGATGGCGATGGCAACGCTTGCCAAGGACACCACGATTACTTCGGTGGGCGTCCAAACCGGCGACTACACTGCGGGCAACCTGGGAAGCGTTCAAGACTCCGATTTGAACAACGCTTACGTTTTGAACACGGTGAACGCTGGAGCATCGGGCACGATTGGCGCTGCGACCATGACCTGTTCGCTACCGACCGATCAAGGCACGATCACCAGCTTTGGCTTGTCGACCACATTCCGGGTTTCGGGTGGACGACCGTCTTCGGTCTTCGCTTATCTGTTGAATCGAAACACCAACAAGTACGACCTGATCACGACCAAAGGCGCGCTTCCGGATACGAACACCATTCTGAGCTTCAAGCTTGGAGCCGACGCAACGAACTATGTCTTTGGGGATGGATCGGTCAGAATTCTCGTCCGATCGGTGGTTCCCCAGCGGTTCGGCCCTGCCAGCGGAACCCTCAGCATTGGCTATGCGAAGGGTCGATACTCCACTCGGCCGAGCTTCTAGTCTCGATCAAAACCAATCCCCGAATGAGTGCGTCCGGGGATTTTTTATGTCTCGTCGCGAGATCGTTGAACGTTAAAGTATATTGGAAGAACGCCTTGGCTATGGTTATTCAAGTCCGGCGAATGAGATGTCATGATCATGGTCGTTTCCGCCTTGGCCGCCTTCCTTATGAGCCCGAATGTCCCCAATGTGATCCAAGCCACACCGTTCTCGCTGAACGAAGTCCAACTGACCGATGGCCGGTTTAAGCACGCCGAAGAAGTTTGCTCGGCTTATCTTCTGAAGGTCGAGCCCGATCGGCTCCTCAGCAATTTCCGCGTGCATAGTGGACTGCAAGCCAAGGGCAAGATTTACGGAGGCTGGGAGAATTCGGGCTTGGCCGGCCACTCGCTTGGGCATTACCTTTCCGCCTGCGCCCAGGAGTACGCCAGCCATAAGGATCCCAAGTTCAAGGAGAAAGTCGACTACATCGTTTCCGAATTGGTGGCTTGCCAAAAGAGCCGACCCGACGGCTACATCTCGGCCATTCCCGACGGCGACACCAAGTGGGCCGAGGTCCGCAAGGGCAACATCAAGAGCGGAGGTTTCGACCTCAACGGCATGTGGTCGCCTTGGTACACCCACCACAAGGTCCTCGCTGGTTTATTGGACGCCTATCACCTGACCGGTAACAAGGACGCGCTGGATGTCGCGAAGAAATTCGGCGATTGGGCGATCGACGAGACCAAGGACCTGACGCCTGACCAATGGCAGAACATGCTGCGTTGTGAGTACGGTGGTATGAACGAATCGCTGGCCGAGATATATTCGCTGACGAAAGAGCAGAAGTATCTCGATCTCTCCCGCAAGTTCTACGATCACGTCGTGCTCGATCCGCTCAAGAAAGGCGTCGACTCGATGCCCGGCAAGCATTCCAATACCAATATCCCGAAACTGATTGGCCTCGCCCGGCTCTACGAGCTAGAAGGAAAGCCCGACGACCTCGCCGCGAGCCGGAACTTCTGGGACGCGGTGGTGAACCACCACACCTATTCCATCGGCGGCAACAGCAACCACGAGTACATGGGCCAGCCCGACAAACTCAGCGACCAGCTATCCTCGAACACCTGTGAGACGTGCAACACGTACAACATGCTCAAGCTGACGCGGCACCTGTTCATGTGGGATCCCAAGGCGTCGTACTTCGACTACTACGAGCGGGCACACCTGAACCATATCCTCGCCTCGCAGGACCCGCACGGACCGGGCGTGACGTACTTCATGCCCCTCGGTTCGGGTGAGTCACGGAATTACAGCTCGCCCTTCAATGACTGGACGTGCTGCCACGGCTCGGGCATGGAGAACCACACCAAGCACGCCGACAGTATCTACTTCCATAGCGGCAACCAGAAGCTTTATGTGAATCTCTTTATTCCCAGCGAGGTTCATTGGAATGGCGTTTCGGTTCGTCAGGACACGAAGTTCCCGGATAGCGATTCGGTGAAGTTAACTGTTGATGGAAACCGTTCGTTCGAGATTGCGATTCGCCATCCAGGTTGGGCCAAGGACCCGATCGATGTCAAGGTCAATGGCAAGAAGGTTCTGACTTCCTCGAAGCCGAGTTCCTACATGTCCATCAAACGAGCATGGAAGATGGGCGACGTCGTCGAGTTTCGCTTGCCGATGAAGCTGCACACCGAGGCGATGCCCGACAATCTGGACCGAGTTTCGGTGCTCTACGGACCGGTCGTGCTTGCGGCAACGATGGGGGCTGAGCGGGCTCCGAAGCCTCGAATTCCCGTCCTTGTGACCCACGAGAAAGACCTCACGAAGTGGCTGAAGCCAGTCGCGGGTAGCCCTTTGCATTTCAAAACTGAGTCTGTGGGGCAACCCAATCAGCTCGAAATGGTTCCGTTCTTCGACGTCGACCACGAGCGGTATGCGGTGTACCTCGACCTCTTCACCGAGGATCAATGGAAGGCTGAGGAAGCGAAATTCAGAGCCGAAGAAGAGCGCGTTCGCGACCTCGTTGCGCGAACCATCGACTCCATGCGGGTTGGCGAAATGCAACCCGAGCGGGACCACAAATTAGAATCGGAGAAGAACGATGTGCGCCAAGCCAATGGCCGGTCGTTCCGCACGCCCCTCAATGGCGGCTGGTTCCAAGTGTCGATGAAGGTTCAGGGCGATGCCGCTAACGAGTTGGTCGTGAGCTATTGGGGCAACGACCGCCTCCGCCCGGACTTCGATATCTTGGTGGACGGAACCGTGATCTCGAGCGAAACTCTCAAGGGCCGACCGGCGAATGAGTTCTACGACGTGACGTACCCAATCCCGGCTGAGCTGACGAAGGGGAAGAGTACGGTTTCCGTAAAGGTTCAGGCGAAGGGCACCCACTCTGCTGGCTCGTTCTGCGGACTGCGAATCGTAAAAGCGAAGTAGCCGTTGTGGCATGCTCAGGACGGTCGTGAGGTGACCACCTTAGCTTTGGCTCAAAGACCATTACCGATTTGCTTTCTCGGTTAATTACAGCTATCTCTATTTGAGGTTAGTAAACTGAGAGCTTCAAGTTCGGCATCCCTGCAAAACGCGTCGTGAAATGTATAAGATAAATACTACAAATTAAACTAAACGTCTGCAAGTTATATTGCGTTAAAATTATTTCCTTTCAATTTCAAATTTCTCACTTATAATTATTAATTACTGGGGTTTTCGCATTTTGCGACTAAACAAATGTTCAAGGTTCTAATATTGACGACAATTTTGTTTGCCGCGGCTCTCATTCAAGCGCAAGCTCCCACGACAGGTGGGGGTGGCAGCACGACAGGTGGAGGTTCAAGTGGAGGTTCTGGCGGCCACTACGACGTGACTTATTCCTCTCCAGACGGTCTGTGGACGTCAACTGGATCATATGGCACGGCATCTGGCCCTTACACCGTGACCTCAAGTTCAGTTGGAGCATCTGCAACATCTGGCGGTCTCTATACGGGAGGTATGTTCGGCGGAGGACTTGGCACGGCTTCTGTTAGTGGAACGGTTAAAGCACATTACGTTTGGAACGACGGTGGCAACGCCACATCAAACCCACCACCTCAATGCGCCATCGTAAAGGAGACAACAAATGTATCGTGGAGTGGAACCTCTGGACAATGCGAAGATGGTTTCGGGGCACAGGTACCCAGGACGACCCATTCGCAGGTAGCGCGACTGGAATTCACTACTCCGTTCATAAAGACGATGCCGCTGACTTCACCGTTAGTTGTTCACCCTCGGCGAGTTGTACATGCGTAGCCAACGATGAGCCAAATCTCATGTCGGGCACGGTTTCAGTGAATTACACTACGGCGGTGATCATCCCAACAATAACGCTTTCAGGAGTACTCAGTGCTACTGACAAGCGAATTTTGATAAGTCAAAGGCTCAAGGCGACGGTTGTGACTGGCCTGGATGCCGTAACTACTCACTACACCTGGAGTTTCGAAGGAGGTGGTCCGTATGCCGATTACCGGTGCGAAACGGCGCATGGCACAAAGACGAATTACGCAGCGCCGCCTAACACGCAGGCATACGTTCAGGCGTATTTATCCAAACCCGGCCAAGTGACAATTTCCTGCACTGTACAAACCACTTATCCGGAATTATCGTTTACACTAAAGGACACGGCAACAAGTGTGAATCCAATCTTTACCAGTTCGTATAAGAACATAGGGAAGTTCCAGTCGGTCAACGACCCTCAAGACGGCTTGATCTTACAGTTATATGGAGTGTCACACCCTTTCGCTCCGCAGCTCATTTTTGGCATCACAACCGACCAATGGGTTGAAACTCCATCGGCATTCTTGGGCGGTGACACAGGGAGATTTACCGTTGCCCAGATGGTTACCAATCGATCTTCGATTGACGACGAGCGTGTCTATCTGGTTGGCCAGGAAACTGGGATCGACAATTCGTTTCCTTACGTCGGCCAGTACTTCCAGGAATGGATACCGGCGACGCCAGCCCCCTCGACGATGCCGAACAAGATTAAGCGCGTTTGGGCAGATGGCCCGGCAATTTGGGGAGGACATACAAAGAATGTATACGACGCGGATTTCCAGTTCTATGTGTTCTACATCGGACCTGATGGCAAGATATGTCCTTTCCAGCAGCTAAATTGGCTAGGAAAGGGCACGGCGACGTATAATTCGACAAATAGTCCTCAATGGACCTACGTAGACAACGGGTCAAAAATTGACGGAACCTGGATTCAAAATCCTGATTTTCCGGAGTGGATCCGAGTAATCACAAACAGGAGACGTTAAATGAGCAAATATTCATATCAAATTCCGATAATTACCCTAATTGCGTCGCTTGCGGCCCATTCATCATCCCAGGTGCATCCGGGCCAATCCTGGACAGCTGCGTCATATAGACAATTCACTACGACCAAGATCGGAAAAAGTCTTGTGCGAAAGGTAGAAGCAGAGAATCGCCAAAGACAGAAGATTATTGCAAAGGTCGCCAATAAAGTCTCTGCAAAATCGGGGGGCACTGTGACCGGTTCCGACAAAGCATCAATGGATGCTTTGCAAGCTCTCCAGGCCCAGTTCGAATCTAGTCCGGAACTTGCCGAGGCAAATGCCAAGTATGAGCGCGAACTGCGTGAAGACCGTGGAAGGGCTGAAAAAGAATTAAAGCTTGGACACTATGACAAGGTTGTAGCGATTCTCCAACCACGGCTCAATGCACGACCTGACGAAGTCTTGTCCGTAGATCATCTCGCCGATGCCTACCTTCACCAAGGCAAAATTGATGATGCCTACTATGCCCTGATGCCTTCAGTTGGAGCATCAAACGGTTCCAATGAGCACATATTGGTCCGCGCCTCTTTGGCTCTAGCCCTCAAGGGTGAAGTTGAGGCCGGTCAATGGGAATATTGCATTGACTCAATCAACCATGTTGTCCAGGAAGATGTCACGATGAAGGACGGTATTCCTAAGATTCGGAACCTTCGGAATTTGCAGATGCTGAGCTACTTGGCTGTTGGACTCGAATGCGATACACATGCAAGAAGCGACAGCATGACTGTCTTCTACCTGAAAAAGGCACTTGCACTTGATCCAGGAAATCCAATTGCAAGCGCCCACATCGTGCAACCACTAATGCGAAAAGAACGGTACGAAGACGCTTTGGTGTATCTTGAAAAGGGCCTGCCCCGGGCCCATGGCCGTTATAAGGACGCATTGGAAACAGAGCACGCTAAGCTGAAGTACATTGTCAATAGCCGTAAGGCGACCTCTGGAGGTGGAGGAATCTAAACTAATCAGAATTGATCTGGATAAGGATTTGAATTAACTTAGAGCGAGAAAGGTCAAGAAACTTTGAGGTCTTAGCATAGCAATAAGCGTGAGGCTTGTTACTTCCCGGGCTTCATTTCAACCTGCGCGTAACCCTTCTCCAAGGGAATCGTCGCCGCGCCAGCATCCATATCATAAGCCTTGCCGAATCGGTAAGTAACCTTGCCATCTTTCGAACCTGGCTGCTGCACAATCAGTCGGGCGACTGCGGTATTAACCCCCGCAAGGGCGAGCTTAATCTCCTTGGTCTTTCGGTTGTAGGTCACGCCATCGAACTGACCTGAGTCCAGCGTGAGCCAGAGCCCGGCCGGAGCGATGTACACCTGGCGTCGGAATGAATCCAGCGGCGTGAGCTTAACCTCGTTGCCGGCAATCTCGACATTGCCGCCAAATGCCACCCAACCAAAGTCGGGATGGTCGACCAGGTAGGTCGCGGCATTGATGGCGTGGCCAAAGAAGTTCGGTCCGTAGTCGCCGGTGTAAGCATCCCACTTGAGGGTGGACGGGAAGGAATGGAACGCCACCGACGCACACCCCTGCTGATCCAGGTTCGACAAAGCGCCCATCGCGCCACCGTAGCCAGCCCGCAGAAGATAGAAGTCGTCTGGGTGCTCACGGTATTCGGTCAGCATCGGAATCGCATTCAGACCCGAGCCGTAGTGGTGCAACTGCCGCTCGATGCGCGAAAGCTTGCCGCCGTAAAGGAAGTCCCAATACCGCCGAGCGTTGCCGTTGTAACCCCAGTGCGGCAGGGTCGGCATGTATCCGATGATCGAGTTGAGCGAGACCATCGCCTTGTCGTTACGCCCGAAGTACTTGCACCAGTCGTAAACTTCCTCTTGACCGGTCGAATCCCACGCCATCTCGCTGCCGAACGGGAACTCTTCGCCGATCCATTTGTCCGCTCGCGCCTTCATCCGAGATTCGATGAGATTCGCCTGTTCGGTCCATCCCTCGCGCTTCAGGTCTTGCAGGAGATTGACAAAGACGGTGCCTTCCATCAGTCCGAGATCGACATACCAAACCCTCGGACTTCCATCTGGGTTCTTGCTCGTCATGAACTTCGTGGTCTCGAACGCCTGGTTGAGATACCACTTCCAATCGTGGTGCGTTGCGAGACCGGTCGTGTTCCGCGCGATTCGGTACATCGCCCAGTACGAGGCCACCATGTGCGGGTAGTTGTAACCACGTCCGATATCCTCTGAGGCTTTCTTGTTCCAGCTGGTCCAGCTCGTCCAGTTGCGGTTGGCGTCGTAGCTGAAGCCAGGGACGAGAGTCGGGTCGTAAAAGAAGACACTCTTACGCACGCCGTACTTGTTTGGGCCATCTTTGAACTGAATATTGCCCCACAGAACGCCATCGACAAAGTCTTCGAATTTGTTGACCTGTTCCTTCGTGGGTTGCCCAAACAGCTTCATCGCCATCGCGACGAATGAACCCGAGCCGCCTTCGTCACCGAGTCCGGAAATCCAAACCCGGCTGTCCTGAGTCACCTGCTTGTCGGCTTCGCGGTCATAGCTGATGAACGACGGCGCGCGGTGGAATGGATCGTTGGTATCGGTGAAGTATTGCTTGGTGGCGAGGAAGTTGCCCATGTTTCCGACCGCGATGTAGGCCGGTTTGGTGATGTAATAGTGCACCGTTTGAGAAGTGTGGTCGGCGTAGTTGATGGTCAGCCTTGCGCGACCCCACGTGTGGCCGCTCACCAAGACTTCTCGGTAGCCGTTGCGAACATTTGTGGCGGCGTTCGCCACGAGTGCCTCGGGCGGATCGGATTCAAAGCTCTTGACCGCTGACTTGTATTTCAGGAAAAGCTTAGCTTGCTGATCCATCGGCAAGATGTAGCCCGGAACTCCGACGGCAACCGGATGCCCTTCGTCGGCAAGGCGCTTCTCGATGCCGCGAATGGAAGGCAAGACGAGGAACTGAAGACCGATGGTGGTGGATTCACCAGGAGGAAGCACGCGCGACGAGGGTTGGTTCCACTGCTTGGCATTCTTCCATTCGTTGTCGGCATAAGCTGCGCTCGATACCATCCACTCGAACATTCCCTCAAAGGTTTGGTTGGGGCGCATCGGCTCGTTCAGGAGTCGGTATGCCTCCAAAGGAGTGTTCTTGAGGGGCGCGATCACGAGGGCAGGACCTTGACCACTGAGGCGCGTCACCTGAACATATCCAGCGTCTTTGCCGATGTAAGGATCGCTGAAGACGCACCGCTCGTGGGCTTCTTTCAGGTTCCGATCCGAAATGATGTTGTTGACGACGAGCGGGATTCCCAGTGCGCCAATACTAACCCATTCTTTGGTTGGATTCTTGATCGTAAAGGACAGCTCGAGGTGTCCATTCTTGACTTGCCAAGTGCGTTGGATTTGGAGGGGAAAATCCGCGGGGAACGCGGCGGCGAGATCGGAGGTAAGCAGACCATTCTCGCTCCGGATCATCTTGAGCGGGGTCCGTTTGGTCGCGGTGGAATAGCTCTTATACTCGGTTTCACTCGCGGTCTTGACGCGCAGATTGAGGTCGCCGAATTGGTAAAAGCCATTGGCGTTGCGGAGCCGCTGGCGGTCGACGGGAAGGAATTCGTGCCCGAGAAAAGTCTTGTCGATACTTACCGATGCGGTCTCTTTTCCGATTCGATCAGCCATTTGCTGAAGGTCTTTATCCCCTGGCTTGCCAGCGAAAATTCCTGTTTGGTACGAGTACAAGGTCTGCGAATCCTTCAGAAACTCCAGCTTCAACCCAGGAGTCTCGATCTTGATTGTCCCGTTCGCGAAGCCAATGTCATCCGCCGATGGCGGCTGCTGCCGCTGGGAATGAGCCGTCGAGACCATCGAGGCGGCGAGAAGACAAAGAAAGACATTCGAGCGCATACAGCAAGACCCTTTAACGTTGAACCGTTTAGGAATAACTATGGCTACGCTACTATGAACTTGGCGCGGAAGTCAATAAGAATTAATTGACGGGCGTGCAGTGTTCCGATCCAGCGGCTCCGAACGACTCAAGTAAAGCTTGAAGCTCGGCCAATTCTTCGCTGTTCAGTCCTGACATCGCATCGCGAATTCGGTCCAAGTGGCTCGGATAGATTCGGTCGAACAGCTCCTCGCCTTTCTTGGTGAGCGCCACTTCGACGATCCGGCGATCGACGGTGCTTCGCACTCGCTGAGCCAAACCGTCTCGCTCGAGGTTATCGACCACGAGCGTAATGTTTCCACCCGACTGCAGCAGGTATTTGGCGATGTCTCGCTGGGGAAGGGAGCCATGGAGCCGCAAGACTTTCATTGCGCTGAATTGGCTGGCGGTGAGTCCCTCCGGAACCAAGCCTCGGCTGACGCGCACATGCAGCGCTTCCGCAGTGCGGATCAGCTTCACGTACGCCTGAACAGCAGTATCTTGAGTGGCTTGGACCTTCATTGTTCCGAGATTCGGGGAGTTTACCTAGCCCCGGCCTGTGATACAATTCAGCCGTGATAACCCTGCTTGCCGCCACTCTCGCTTTTCAAGAGCTCAACACGCTGACCCCGCGCGAAGTTCGCCAAGGCTGGAAGCTGCTCTTCGACGGCAAGACCACCACGGGATGGCACAACTTTAAGCAGAAGACGATCAGCGACGGCTGGTCAGTGAAAGACGGAGTTCTTCTTTGTTCTGATCCGCACAAGGCCGGCGACATCGTGACTGACGACAAGTACGATTGGTTCGAACTCAAGATCGACTGGAATGTCTCGAAGATGGGCAACAGCGGCGTGATGTTCCACTGCGCCGACGATGGCGACACGATGTGGATGAGCGGTCCGGAGATTCAGATCATGGACAAAGCCGTCGACCCGAACGGCCAGCTCGCCGGATTCCTGTACGAGATTTACAAATCGCCGATCGACTCCACCAACCCTCCGGGAGAGTGGAACACGTTCGATATCCTCATCTCGCCGAAGCGATGTGCCACGTACGTCAACGGCAAGATGTATTACGAGTACGTTCTCAACAGCCCCGACTTCTGGGATCGGGTGAAGAAGAGCAAGTTCGGTTCCATGCCGAACTTCTCGAAACTGACGAAGGGCACGATCGGCCTCCAAGGCGACCACGGCGTCGTCTCGTTTAGGAACATCAAGATTCGGTCGATTAAGGCTTAGTGCTAAGTGCGGAGTGCAGAGTGCGAAGGGGCGAATGTCTCGTCGTACTCTGAATCTACACTCAAAGCAATTGCTTCCTATTTTCTGTGCACTGATCACTGCTCACTGAGCACTGGATGAGTGTAAAATGGCTCGCGGAAGGGATCATGGGTAGCAACTATTCACGACGAGAAGTTTTAAGAGGATCGGCCGCCGCAGTGGCGGGCCTCGCACTCGCCAAGACCGGCATGGCCGAAGACAGCGCACCACAGCAGGCGCCGGGCGGCAAGCTTCGATTTGGCATTATCGGCTGCGGTGGCAAGGGCTGGAGCGGCATGATGGGTGCGGCTCAGCACGGCGATATCGTTTCTTTGTGCGATGTCGATATTAACAACCGAACGAAGGCCATGGTCGAGTTTCCTCGGGCCGCAGCATTCGACGACTACCGCGACATGATCGCGATGATGAAAGGCAAAGTCGATGCCGTCGTCATCAGCATTCCCGACCACCACCACGCCCCGGCGGCTGCTCTTGCGATGCGTGCCGGTATGCACTGCTATTGCGAAAAGCCCCTCGCTCGTACGATTTGGGAAGCTCGCCAGCTCGGCAAGATCGCTCGCGAGAAGAAAGTGGCTACCCAGATGGGCAACCAATCGACGGCGAGCACCCCCATGCGCAAGATCGCTGCGCTCATCAAGCAAGGACATTTTGGGCACGTGAAGGAAGTTCACCTTTGGACCGACCGGTCGAAGGGCTGGTGGGACCAAGGTGTTCCGCGACCGGCATCGGTTCCGGCGCCGAAGACTCTCGATTGGGATATGTGGCTGGGGCCCCGACCGGAGCGACCGTACGCGGAGGGTTACCACCCGTTTAAGTGGCGCGGATGGTGGGATTTCGGCACCGGCTCGTTAGGCGACATGGGCTGCCACATCTTCAACATGCCGCACATGGCGCTCGATCTGAGCTCGCCGATCGCCGTTCAAGCGACGACCAGTGGACACAACAAAGACAGCTTTCCGGCATGGGTCATGGTGAACTACGAGTACGCGGCCACCAAGGACCGACCGGCGTTCACAGTGCATTGGTACGATGGTGGCAAGAAGCCAGCCCTCGATCTTGCGTCCGACTTTGACTACGGCGGAAACGGAACGATTACGGTTTGCGAGAAGGCAACGATCTATTCGTTCGATGAGTCGAACACCAAGTATGCGCTTCAGGGCGGCGGAACGATTCCTGACATCCAGGTTGACGAATCGCCGGGTCACATGGCCGAGTTCGCCCGTGCTGCGCTAGGCGGGCCGGCAGCGAAGTCGAACTTCCCGGATTACGCCAGCGGACTTGCCGAAGCGGTTCTTTTGGGTAACCTCGCGATCTGGGCCGACGGTCCTCGCCTCGAGTGGGACGCCAAGAAGATGGCGGTGAAGGGTACGAACGACTACGATCACCTCATCCGACCGGACTACCGCAAAGGCTTCGGCGTTTAGTCGTACTCCTCATGCCCTTCCTCCTCGGGGAAGAGACCTTGAAAATCCATGCCATAAGGGGATGGATTTTTGAGAAAGGATTAGGGATGGAGGGAAAGAGATACGGCGATCGTTGAAAGGCCACATTAATTGCCTAAGCAAAGAAGTCATTCTTCCGGATTCACTTTCGCACCTAAAGGTATTCGAAGGCCAGCGAAACCGGCCAAAGTATAATTTCAGGTGAACCCACGTCGTAGAACTTCGTGGAAGACCGAATGATCAGGCCCACCTCCGATAAGTTTCGCTGGAAAGACGTCGACGTCCTGCCCTATAAAGAAGATGGGGGAACCCACTTCAAAAGCATCTCTCGCCAAACATTGTTCAATGGCGAGAACGATTTGCCCGTCGAGTTTCGATATTTCGAGATCGGTGCAGGTGGACATTCGACGCTTGAAAAGCACCATCACCAACACGCCGTGATGATCATCCGCGGATCGGGGCAGGTGTTCGTGGGCGACAAGGTCACACCCATCAACACCCATGACATCGTGCACATTCCGACGCTGACGTGGCACCAGTTCCGCGCCACGAACGATGAGGAGATGGGCTTCCTCTGCATCGTCGCGAACGACCGCGACCGTCCGCAGCGACCCGGACCGGAAGACTTGGAAGAGCTCAAAAAGATTGAAGGCGTAGGAGAGTTCATCCGCGTATGAGCAAGCACGATTTCGGGTTCGAGACCCGCATGCTGCACGCGGGCCAGATCCCCGATCCTTACATCGGCGCACGTGCGGTCCCGATCTACCAAACCACGTCCTACGTTTTTGGCGATGCGGATGAGGCGGCCCACCTGTTTGAACTCAAGCAGTACGGCAACATTTACTCTCGAATCAGCAATCCGACGACGGCAGTGCTGGAAGAGCGAATTGCATCGCTCGAAGGCGGTACCGGAGCGATGGCTGTCGCGAGTGGAATGGCGGCCGAGTTCGGCACTTTCATGACGCTTTGTAGCCCGGGCGATGAGATCGTGGCTTCTTCGCAGCTCTATGGCGGCAGCCTGACGCTTCTTGCTCACACGGCTAAGAAGCTTTCGATCAAGGTCACGTTCGTTGACCCCGACGACTTCGAAGGCTGGGAGAAGGCGATCACCTCGCGAACACGAGGACTGTTCGTCGAGATTATTGGTAACCCCATCGGCAGCATCGCAGACCTCGAGACCCTAGGCGAAATCGCGAGGCGACACTACGTTCCGCTCATCGTCGACAGCACGTTTGCCACGCCGTATCTCTGCCGACCCATCGAGTGGGGTGCGACCATTGTCATCCACTCTGCCACCAAATTCATCGGTGGCCACGGCACCAGCATCGGAGGCCTCGTTGTCGACTCTGGCGATTTCGATTTCTCGGGTTTTCCCACCATCGCCGACCCGACGGCTTCGTACCACGGCCTTCGGTTCTACGATACGTTTGGCCACTATGGCTTCCTCATGAAGCTGCGGGCCGAGACGGTTCGGGATACTGGCGCTTGCATCTCGCCGATGAACTCATTCTTACTGCTGCAGGGCTTGGAGACGCTTTCGTTGCGAATGGAACGGCACGTGACCAACGCTCAGAAGGTCGCAGAATTTCTGGCTAAGCACTCCAAGGTTGCCAAGGTGAACTACGCCGGATTGCCAACTCACCCCCACCACGATCGAGCAAAGAAATATTTGCCGAAAGGACCGGGTGCCGTGTTCTCGTTTGACCTCGCGCCGAGCAAAGGCGATGTGCGCGATGCCGGCAAGAACTTCATCGAGAAGCTGCAACTCTTCTCGCACCTTGCAAATGTTGGCGATGCGAAGAGCCTCGTCATTCACCCCGGCTCGACGACCCACCAGCAGCTCTCGGACGAAGAAATGATCGCATCGGGAATCTCGGCTGCAATGATCCGGCTGTCGGTCGGACTCGAAACGATCAATGACCTCCTTTGGGATCTCGACCAGGCTTTGGAGGTTGTGTAAGTTATGTCGATCGCTTGTGATGTCCGCCTCAATACTCGACTCAGCGAGGAGGACCGCGCCAAATATCAGAATGGCGAGGTGATCCAGAACCTGCTTGCCACCGCAAAGACCATCGCCATCGTTGGCCTTTCGACCGAAAAGACGAAGGCATCGAATATGGTGGGCTCGTACCTGCAGGACGAGGGCTACAAGGTTATCCCGGTTCACCCGAAAGCGGAAGAGATTCTTGGCGTGAAGTGCTACCCATCGCTGAGCGCAATTCCAGAGAAAGTCGATATCGTCGACGTCTTCCGACCAGCTTCCGAGATTCCTGGCATCGTCGAGGAAGCGATCAAGATTGGCGCGAAGGCGGTCTGGACGCAACTTCGGATTATCAATCTAGAAGCCGCTTCGGCGGCGAAAGAAGCTGGACTAGAAGTGGTGGTGGATCGCTGCATCAAGATGGAGCATGGGCGCTACGGCGGAATGCTTCACTGGGCGGGAATGAATACCGAGGTCATCTCAGCGCAGCGGCGACGAAATCTTGGGGCATAGGGCAATCGCGATCGCGAAGGAGTGCCCCATGCCCTACTTTCTCAGTGATTTTCCAAGACCGTAGAGAATCCTTGCAATTTCCTCTGCTTGCTCGATCAATGTTTGGGTGTCTCCCAAGCCCAATCGAGTACAGATTTCGAGCTGAGTCTGTAATTCTCTGGTTGAACCTAGAGCGATATCGACGAATCTAGCGTAGTCAAGCTTTGAAGTTCGTCCGTACCCTTCGGCGACGTTTGAAGGAATTGCCACAGCAGCCCTCTGCATTTGCGAAACTAGACCGAATTTTTCCACGGACGGCATAGATTCAGCAAATCTGTATACAACCTCAACAAGGTCCATGCCCTTTTGCCAAGCAATGTTCTCTCGATAACTCACGAGTGTATGTTAGCTCCATGTCTGTCTTGCCCTTTGCGAGCGCGATTGCCCTTGGAGCAACGCGACCGCCCGGATTTATGGAATAACCTGTGCATGAAACTCGTTCTTCTCGCGATCGCAGCGACCGCCGTCGTTGGCTGTGGACAATCCGAAACGGTAACGATTGGTGAACCCGGCCAGAAAGGCACGTATCAACGCGAAATCGATAAGTCGAAGGACACCGCCGCCGAGGCTACGGGCAAGGTGAAAGAAGGCGACAAAGAAGCTTTCAGCAGCTAGAGCGTAAACTAGCCACGTGCCTCGCCCAATTCCTAATCGCGTCGTCGCGCGACTGCCTGATACCATTCCCTTCATCGCTCCCGAAGTCTACGAGCGTGAGATGGGCATGGCATTCACAGCAAGGATTGGGGCGAACGAGAGCGTGTTTGGTGCATCCCCAAGGGCCGTTGCCGCCATGCAAGAAGCGGCTAACGCAACCCAATGGTATGGAGATCCGACTTCTCACGATCTTCGAACTGCGCTGGCGGCGAAACACAAATTGAACACCGATCAGTTCGTGGTGGGATCAGGAATCGATGGCCTCTTCAGTGTCCTCGCCTCGGCGTACTTTGCCGAAGGCGACAAGGTCGTCACCACGCTCGGCAGCTACCCAACGTTCAATTACTTCGTGGACGCAATCGGGGCGGAGTTGGTCCAAGTGCCATATTGCCAAGATTTCTCTGTGGACCTGGATGCGCTTGCGGCGAAAGCCAAGGAAGTTGGAGCCAAAGCGGTCTACTTGGCGAATCCCGATAACCCGTCAGGAACCTTTCATACCGGCGAGGCGATTGCGCAGTTCGTAGCCAAGCTGCCCGAAGATATCCTTTTCATCTTGGACGAGGCGTATATCGACTTTGTCGACAGCTACGATGTTTGCGATCCCCGGATCATTCGTCTCCGAACATTCTCGAAAGCCTACGGAATGGCCGGCATGAGGGTGGGCTACGCCTTCGGTGACCATGAAACGGTCCAACCTCTCAATCGAGTGAGGCCCCATTTCGAAGTCAACATCCTCGCCCAAGCCGGGGCATTGGCTTCTCTCGAAGACCAGACATTCATTCCAAGCATCCGCCAGCGGGCCGACGAGTCGAGAAAACAACTGCGAAACATTCTCGACAAAGCTGGCTTGCCGTCTCTACCTTCGTCGACCAACTTCGTCCTTGGCGATGCCGGTTCGAAAGAGAGAGCCGAAAGGATCGTGAAAGAATTGCGAGACCATCGCATTTTCATTCGTAAGCCCGGACTCCCGCCTCTCGATGGGCATGTAAGGATCTCGTTGGGACTGGAACAAGACTACGAAGTTTTAGCCACAGCCCTTAACCAAATCCGGCTCTAACTGGTACGCTCCGCCCAGGAGTTTCTATGCGGTCATCCAGCCTGCTTGTTTCCGGTCTACTTTTCGTTTTCGCGAACCAAATTGCCAATGCTCAATCCTCGCTTGAAGCAGGATTCTTGAACCCGCCCGCCCAAGCCAAGCCGCACACGTGGTGGCATTGGATAAACGGCAACATTAGCAAGGAAGGTATTACCGCCGATCTCGAGGCGATGAAGAAGATGGGCTATGGCGGCGCGCAAATCTTCAACGTGGATGTGGGAATCCCCGCCGGCAAGACCCCTTTCATGTCGCCAAAGTGGCAAGAGGCGATTGCTCATGCGTGCAAGGAAGCCAAGCGTTTGGGTCTCGAACTCTGCATCCACAACGGAGCGGGTTGGAGCAGCAGCGGCGGCCCATGGGTGAAGCCAGAAGACTCGATGCAGGAGATCACATGGTCCGAGTCCAAAGCTGTGGGCAGCGGACACATCTCGATCACCTTAGCAAAGCCACCCAGCAAGCTCGGCTTCTACCGCGATATCGCGGTGTTCGCAGTTAAGACTCCCTCGGATGGCAATTACCGCAACCCGGATATCCGCCGCAAGGCCGCCTTCGAGCGAGGCGATCGCATCGCGCCAAACTCGCTCGGCATCCCTTCGACCGCAGCGATTTCCCCATCCGATGTTCGAATGGTTCCGATGTCGCCCGATGGCAAAGTGAATTGGGACGTCCCCGCTGGTAACTGGACCCTGCTCCGTATGGGATACACGCCCACCGGCGCGGAGAACGAACCCGCTCCCAAGCCCGGTCTCGGACCAGAAGTCGACAAGATGAGCCGCACCGCCCTCGATCACTTCTTCGGCGGAATGATGGCATCGGCCCTCAAAGACAACGGCCCCATCGGCAAGTACGGCCTCATGAACGCCCTCATCGATAGCTATGAAGTTGGCAGCCAGAACTGGACGCCGATGTTCCGAGAGGAATTCAAAAAGCGACGTGGCTACGATCCGCTTCCTTACCTGCCTGCCATGACGGGACGAGTGATCCAGAGCGGAGACACGACTGAGCGATTCCTTTGGGACGTACGTAGAACCGTGTGCGATCTCTTCGCGGACAACTACTTCGGCTATATGAAGGAACTGTGCCATAAGAATGGCATCCTTTTCTCAACCGAAGGTTACGGCAACGGCTCGTTCGACAACTTGCAGATCAGCGGCATCCCCGACATTCCGATGGGAGAATTCTGGATCGGTGGTGGCACGCAAGAAACGCTGAAACTTGCCGCATCGGCGGGGCATACCAACGGTAAGCCAATCGTGGGAGCCGAAAGCTTTACCGCCGACACGGGCAGCAGCAAGTACCTGATGGATCCGTACGGCATGAAGGCGCTTGGGGACCGGGCGTTTTCTCTCGGCATCAACCGCTACATCTTCCACCGCTACGCCCACCAGCCATGGCTCAACCTCGAGCCAGGAATGACGATGGGCCCATGGGGGATCAACCTCGAGCGAACAATCACGTGGTGGGATCAAGGTCGAGCCTGGATCAAGTACATCACGAGAAGCCAGTACTTGCTGCAGTCGGGTCGATTCGTGGCCGATGTCGCCGTGTTCACCGGTGAAGAAGGACCGAACGATATACCGCTGCTGAGCGGAAACACGATTCCGGTGGGCTACGACTACGACGGAATCGACGCGACAGTGCTGCAAAAGATGAAGGTCCAAAACGGCCAGATCGTTCTGCCGAGTGGAATGAAGTACCGAATCCTCATGCTGCCCGACAGCAAGTGGATGACGCCGAAGACGGCGACGAAAGTTGCCGAACTCATTCGCGCCGGCGCAACCGTCATGGGCACGAAACCGACGATGTCGCCGAGCCTTGAGGGATATCCTAACGCCGATGCAAAACTGAGATCGATTGTCGATCCGGTCTGGAATCGAGTTCACACAGGCGAGACGGTGAAGCAAGTTCTCGACTGGCAGCGAACCGCTCCCGACCTCCAAGCTACCAAGCCAGTGAATTGGATACACCGGTTCGTTGAAGGCGCTGATGTTTACTTCGTCGCAAATCCGGCCTACCGACCAGCCGACATCGACGTCACCTTCCGAGTCGATGGTCGCCAGCCAGAGCTGTGGGATGCCGAGACGGGCACGATGGTTAACGCTCCGGTTTGGCAAGACATGGGAGCGCGGACCAAGGTTTCGCTCCACCTCGAGTCGGCCGGTTCAACCTTCGTGGTCTTCCGAAAAATCGCTCGTGGTGTCCACCCAACTTCCTTGACCTGGCTTGGCCAATCTGAAGCGGCACCGAAGCCCCCCAAGATTGAGATCATCTCGGCGAAGTACGAAGCCAACTACGGCGCAGGAAGTTCCGATGTGACCGACAAGGTGAAGGCGATGATTGACATGGGCCAGACTGAAATTGCGGCGACCAATACCAACTTCGGCGATCCGGCCTATAACCACGTCAAGCACCTAGCCTTGGTGTACACGATCGACGGAAAGCGCTTTGAGCGCAATCTCGAAGAGAACCAAACGTTTGCCTTGGTCGGTGCGGGAAGTGACAATACTCCCCCCGACTACGTGATGTCTGGCAACCAGATGGCGGCTTGGAAGTCTGGCGGCTACGAGATCAAAATGTCGAACGGCAAGACGACGCGCGTCAAGGCAAACGTGTCCAGCCAACCCATCGAATCGACTTGGGTACTCACTTTCCCGAACAAGAAGGCTGCTCCAAAGGCGACGAGCATGTCGAAGCTGATGAACTGGATCGATGCCGAAGATCCAGCGCTCAAGTACTTCTCGGGAACGGCGACTTACACAACGACTTTCCGGGCCAATCAAGCAGGCGAAACCTGGCTCGATCTCGGCAAGGTGAAAAACTTCGCCGAAGTCGAACTCAACGGGCACAAGTTCGAAACGCTCTGGAAAGCACCGTTTCGGGTCGACGTCTCCAAGTACATCCGCAAGGGATCAAACACGCTCGTCGTAAAGGTCACAAACCTATGGCCGAACCGAATCATTGGTGACGAGCAATATCCAGCTGAGGCTCAGTACAACGGCGCGATCAAGGCTTGGCCAGATTGGCTCGCCAATGGAAAGCCTCGACCTGAAACCAAGCGCTCGACGTTCGCGACCTGGCACTTCTACGACAAGAACTCGCCGCTGCTCGAATCGGGCCTCATCGGCCCGGTGAAGTTGGTTCACCCGCAAATCATTAGACCGAAGCGATAGTGGCGCATTGCATCCTCATGTGTGGTCTTCCTTGTTCGGGGAAGACCACATTGGCCAAGCAGATTGAGGTCGAACTTGGAGCGATTCGCCTCACGCCTGACGAATGGATCACCGCGATCCTTGGTCATAACCCACCCGATCAAGCGCAGCTCGATGCCGCCCGCGATCCCGTTGAAGCGCTACTTTGGAATTACGGCCTAATCGCGCTTGAACGCGGGGTAGATGTCATCCAGGACTTCGGAGGTTGGTCCCGAGAAGAGCGAGATCGCTTCCGGTCGCAAGCGGAAACCAAAGGCGCTACGACAGAGATTCGCTTCATGGACATCCCTTTCGAAACACTCTTAGAGCGACTCGACCATCGTAATGCGAACCTTACAGCTGGCGAAATTCTTCTGGCCCCATCCAAGATGCACGAGTACCAAACACTATTCGAGCCCCCGACACTCGAAGAGTGCCAGAGGCTCGTGATTCATTCCGCTGATGGTTAGCCTTCGACGAGGATGACGTTGTACGGCTTGCCGTCTTGGCCCACGCCGCAGCAGAACATCATGTACTTGCCGTCGACGACGTTGATGGCCGCCGCCATACTCTCGGTTCCACTAGAAGTGGAAAGGTGAACCGTGACTTCGCCCGGATTCGGCTGGCTGGTAAAGCTCACTGTCACACCTGATCCGCCATCGAATGTTCCTGTCTCAACACCACCGTTGAGGTCGTAACCTGCACCATGCAGAGTTCCGTCCCCGTTGGAGGTCACATCCACACACTGGGTCTTGCCCTGGTTGATGAGGAATCCCCGGAAGTGCTTCGAAGCGAGATCAGTTAGATCGATGTTGCTTGCCGGCTGCTTCACGCCGATGACGCCGCCTTTTTGCGGACCGTAGTCCAGAGCGCAGACGCCCGAAGGAGTCATCGCGCCGGTCGCCGGCGGAGTACCTTGGTCGGTCATCAGACCGTTATTGCCAATGAAGTTGCTCGGGCCATCTTGCAGGCGAGTTCCGTCGATCGCATATCGAATCGAAGTTCCGTTGTAGTTGTTCCCGGTAACCGCGAAGGTCACGTGGCCGTATGCCTGGTCGTTGACCGGATCGAAGGTCGCGCTGCCCACGGCGACGAAATTAAAGCTCACGCTTGGGCCGGCTGGATTGGTACCGAGAGAGCTTGCGATAATCGGCTGCTTCGTGTCCGCTCCGGCTGGTTTGAGAACCAATGCGGTTCCCGGTAGCTCAAGCGCATAGGCCGACTGTCCGGAGGTCACGCCGGGGTCGTCGCTCGACGTCACCGTCAGTTTCATAAACCCGGTCGACAGCGTCGACTTAGTACCGCTGTAGTGAAAGCCCAAGGTCTGGTTGGTTGCCGTAAAGGTCGAACCATCGATCTGCCAGGACCATACGTCGCCCGGCCCCTGCGTACCGAGATAATCGTGCGAAAAATTCGATGCATTCAGTGACGAACCGCCACAGCCCACCAGCAATAAGCCAAAGCCCAATAAAGCCCATTTGGTCATGACGGTGTCTTTCCCCCAATCATCGCGAGGCGAGCAGCGAATAATGCTGGGTTCCTGGATTTTTGCCAGGTACGAAAGTGTTAGATATGTCCTAGTTTCGGCTAGTTTCGCTGCATCAGGTGTCGAACCTGGACAGCGTCGGCTAAACTGGAAAATATGAACGCACAGTGGCGTCGCTGTATGGGAATGGCAGGTTCGTTCAGCCTGCTCACCTTTGGAATCTTGGCTGCCCAGCCAACCCAAAAACCGGTCGAGAAACTCGACTACAACCGCGACGTCCGTCCAATCATCACGAAATGCTTCACGTGCCATGGTCCTAGTTCCGAGAAAGGCGCGGCTGGCTTGCGACTGGATAACTTCACGGGCGCTACGATGAAATTGGCGAGTGGACAGCAAGCGATTGTACCTGGCAAGCCAGACCAGAGTGAACTGATTAAGCGGATCAACGCCAAAGACGACACGTTGATGCCCCCGGCGGACACGCATAAGACTCTGAGCGCAGCTGACAAACTCGTGATGCGACAATGGATCGCCCAAGGTGCTGAGTACAAAGAGCACTGGGCTTTCGTCAAGCCGGTCCGCCCCACGATGCCAACTCTAAAGAACAAGACGTGGGCGAAGAATGATATCGATAAGTTGGTCTTGGCCAAGCTTGAAGTCAAGGGTCTGTCACCCGAACCAGAGGCCGATAAGGCAACGCTTATTCGCCGTGTCAGCCTCGACCTGACCGGTCTGCCGCCGACTCCCGAAGAAGTGCAGGCGTTCCTGAAGGACAAGTCGCCGAACGCCTACGAGAAAGTCGTCGATCGGCTCCTCGCCTCGCAGCGATACGGCGAGCGGATGGCGATGGACTGGATGGACTACTCCCGCTACGCCGACAGCAACGGCTACCAGGCCGATTTCGAGCGGTTCCAATCGCGCTGGCGAGACTGGGTCATCAACGCTTTCAACAAGAATATGCCGTACGACGAGTTCACCGTCGACCAAATCGCCGGTGACCTCTTGCCAAATGCGACGACCGAACAGAAGCTCGCGACGGCTTTCAACCGCAACCACCGAATCAATACCGAAGGCGGCGTCATTGCCGAAGAGTGGCGCGTGGAAGGCGTGGTCGATCGCGTGGAAACGACAACCGCAGTGTGGTTGGGACTCACGGCCGGATGCGCCCGATGCCACGACCACAAGTACGATCCGTTTACTCAAAAGGACTTCTACAAATTCTTTGCGTACTTCAATAACGTGCCGGAAAGCGGAACGGGTGAGGAGCGGCCGGTCAACCACCCGCCGCTGCTGAAAGCCACAACGGAGAGCGAAGCAACTCAGCTTGCGAGCCTTCGAAAACAGGTTCAGGAACTCGACCATCAGATGGCTGCCAAGGTCGTGACGAATACTCCGAAGGCGGCGGATTGGAAGATTGCGAATCCGGTTCCTTCGATTCGTGAAGGGTTGACCTCCGATTTCACGTTTGCACCTGGTTCGGATTCCAAGTTCAAGTTGGAAGGCAAAACGAGCTTTGATTCGGGGCGAGCAAGCGGCGCAATTGTCGTGGACGACAAGGGGTTCGCCGACCTCGGCAACGCGGGCGCCGATTTCGATAATGCTAAACCGTTTTCGTATGGGGCGTGGGTCAAGACCGATATGGCAGCCGGTGCACCGTTCTCGCGAATGGACGACAACGATAACTATCGCGGCTGGGACTGCTTCCTCGCCAACGGAAGGGTCATGGCGCACCTCATCAACAAGTGGCCAGAGAATGCCCTGAAGATCATCAGCAAGCCCATGATGCCTCTCGGTAAATGGACGCACATTTACTTCACCTACGACGGTTCGATGAAGCCATCCGGTTTCAAGATGTACATCGACGGAAAGCCCGTCGAAACCGACGTAGAGGTCGACGCACTTAAAGGCACGCTGCAAACCAACGTTTCGACCAAGATCGGCCGCCGAACAACCGGCGAGTACTTCAAGGGTCAGGTCGATAGTTTTGCTACGTACAACCGAGTGCTTAGTCCGAAGGAAGTTGAGGCTCTTGCCTCGGTTCATCCTGCGGCACGACTGGTCACGATTCCGGTCGAGAAGCGGACTGCAGCCCAGGCGAGCGAAATTGCTCGACTTTGGTCGTTGGACAACGACGCTGACTACGCCAAGATGAGCAAGGATCGCGAAGCGGCGTCAAAGAAACAGCGCGAACTCGATAGCTCGATCCCGGACGTCATGGTCATGGCCGAGATGCCGAAGCCGCGCGATTGCTACGTGCTGGTTCGAGGTGAGTACGACAAGCATGGTCCGAAGGTAGAAGCTGGATTGCCATCGTTCCTGCCTCCGATGCCTGCAGGTCAGCCGAACAATCGACTCGGTCTGGCTCGCTGGATTGTCTCGCCGGACAACCCGCTCACCGCCCGAGTAACGGTCAACCGCATGTGGGATCGCTTCTTTGGCCAAGGCTTGGTCGAGACGATCGAAGACTTCGGAACCCGGGCTGACTACCCCACGAATCCTCCGTTGCTGGACTACCTCGCGACTGAATTCATCCGGCTGAAGTGGGACCAGAAAGCGATGATGAAGGAGATCGCGATGAGCGCAACTTACCGCCAATCCTCGCGCATAACCCCGCAGAAGCTGGCGGCAGACCCGACCAATAAGTTCGCTTCGCGTGGACCGCGCTTTCGACTCACCGGCGAAGTAATCCGCGACCAGGCATTGTTCTCGGCCGGGCTCCTCGTCGAGAAGATCGGCGGACCCGGAGTTCGACCTTACGAGCCCGACGGCATTTGGGATGAAACCAATTTCTACGGCAATCTTCGCAATTACAAACACGATACGGATTCAGGACTTTATCGTCGCAGCCTGTACACTATCTGGAAGCGAACGGCGGCCCCACCCAACATGCTCCTCTTCGACGTCCCTCCGCGCGAGACGTGCCGGGTGCGACGGGTCCGAACAGATACTCCGCTTCAGGCGCTCACCCTGCTGAACGATGAAACTTATATCGAGGCGGCTCGAGTGCTGGCCCAGAAGATGATCGAAGAAGGTGGTCCTACTGCCGAGGGCCGACTAACACGTGGTTTCATGCGAGTGCTCGGCCGTGCGCCAACCGCGACCGAAATGAAGGTCATGAAGACGGCGCTGGATAAGCGAATCGAGCGATTCCGCAAGAACCCGGCTGCCGCCCGAGACCTGCTCGCAAACGGCGACGCCAAGCTGGATGCCAAACTCGACCAACCCGTGCTCGCAGCCTACACAATTACGGCCAGCACACTCTTCAACCTCGATGAGACTTTGACCAAGGAATAACCGTGGACCCGCGATACGATATTCAAGACAAATTCAACCGCCGTACGTTCCTCAAGCGATCGGGCGGCGTGGGCCTCGCGGCTCTCATGGGCATGCTCTCGACCGAGGGTTTTGCCGCTCCGCTGATGGAAATGGCGCAAGGCGCAGCCGGCCAGCGAAAGCGATTCGGTGGGCTCCCAGGCGTTCCCCACTTCGCTCCCAAGGCGAACCGCGTAATCTATCTTTTCCAAAGCGGCGCTCCAAGCCAAATGGAACTTTACGATCCCAAGCCGCACCTGGTTTCGCGAATGGGCGAGGACCTGCCGAGCAGCATCCGCAACGGCCAGCGACTGACGGGAATGACCAGCGGACAGAAGACTTTCCCGGTCGCGCCGAGCATTTACAATTACAACAAGCACGGGCAAAGTGGCGTCGAGTACAGCGAAATCCTGCCTCACATCGGTGCCCAGGCCGACGACATCTTGCTCATTCGATCGCTGTTTACTGATGCGATCAACCACGATCCTGCCGTCACATTCATGCAGTCCGGGAACCAGATCGCGGGTCGACCGTCGATGGGCGCTTGGCTCAGCTATGGCCTCGGCACGTTCAATAACGACTTGCCGACCTACGTGGTTCTCACCAGCATCGGCAGCGGACGAAAGGACGACCAACCGCTGTACGACCGCCTTTGGGGCTGTCTCTTATACACATCTGACGCTGCCGACGACTCCTTACGTGT
>CAMFIS010000021.1 GCA_945952345.1 uncultured Fimbriimonas sp. | reverse complement strand
CTGTGCTCTGTGCTCTGTGCTCTGTGCTCTGTGCTCTGTGCTCTGTGCTCTGTGCCCTGGGCTCTGCGCTCTGGACCCTGATTAAGAGTAACCTAAGCCCATCATGCCCTTCCACCGGTTCACCGTCGGAGACTATGAAGTCTTCCTCTTCCAGGCGCAACCCCACCGCACCATTGAAGTCGCCGATCTCTTCCCCGACGTGGATCAGGAAGAGGCGAAATCAGCGTACGAAAACGAGCCGCAATGGTTCGCCGAGTCTGAGCAGCAGCTTCACTTCACCCAGACGATTCCGCTCCTGCGCGGCAAAGGACGCACTATCCTCATCGACACCGGAATCCCCCACGAGACCGAAAACGCGATGCTCTTCTCCGGCATGGCCGAAGCTGGAATTACGCCGGACGATGTCGATCTTGTCTTCCTTACCCACCGCGACATGGACCACGTGGGCGGCAACTTCCGTGATGGCGAGCCTGCTCTTCCGCTGGCCCGTTATGCCATCGGCCGCACCGAGGCCGAAACGTACCGAGTGGACGAAGTTCGCAACCATTTTCCAACCTTTGTCGGACCGCTGGAAGAACTCGGAATCCTCGATATCGTCGAGGACGACGCTGAAATCGCACCGGGTGTGAAGCTGCTCTTATCACCGGGTCATCGCGCGGGTACCACCAGCGTGCTCGTCGATAATCAACTCCTGCTCGTAGCCGACACCTGGCACACACCGGTCCAAATTCCCAATCCTCATTGGGCCATCAAGTTCGACACCGACCCCGCCCTTGCCGTCGAATCTCGCCGCGAACTTATCGAGCGTGCCGCCACTGACCAACTCCTCGTCGCCGTTCCCCATACACCAAACTTTGGATTGGGAAGCGTGGTCGGCGATGGCACGGCAAGACGCTGGAAGCCAACTATTGTATAGGGAGTAAAGCCCTTCCTCCTCGGGGAGGAAGGGTTGGGATGGAGGGGGAAGGATGCAGCGTGCCGGGACGAAATGTAGATGCTCTTTCTCTCGATCCTCAATTTCAGTCTCTGAACCCTTCTACCCCCTAACCCCTTCTTTCCGAGGCTAGGGGAACAACTCAACCACTCAACCCAGCCTTATCTGATTCCTTCGCCGCCTTCTTCGCCGCCGAATCTTCTGCGATCTCATCCACCGACCGAGTCTTCAGCCGCGCCGCACCTGAATTCCCCTCAAACCGGGCCAACGAATAAGACTTGGGAAGCGTCGGAATCACCGACGCATACTGCGGCAGCCACGGCGCCAGTGCCGACACCATCCGGTCCGCCATCTCCCAAATCTCCGGTGGATTGCAAGCCGCCCCGGTCAGCGGATCCATCATCATCGCCTGCTTCAACAATTCCAAATCGCCCGATACCGCCGCCTCGACCGCCAACCGCTGCACCGATACCGACGCATCGCACACCGCCGCGCAACCCAGCGGCAATTGACCCACCACCGGCATCGAAATCCCGTTGCCATCCACGTACCCCGGAGCCTCGATGATGCAGTCCTCAGGCAAATTGGAAATCACACCACCATTGCGAACGTTGAAGTGCCCCCGGTACACCCGGCCTGTTTCCAAAGCCTCCACGATGTACGATCCGTGCTCATTACCGCGATCCTTAGGCTCGAAAGTCAGCGGCTTGTCCGCCATCCAATGCGGAAACTCGTGCTCAAACCAGTTTCGCCCCTCGGTGCAAACCCGCAGGTACCCGCCCGTCTCCCCGTTAATCCAGCTCGACATGTCGATCCAATCGGCGATCTCCGCCGGACGCTTTCGGTACCACGGCACGTACTCGCTCAGGTGCCCGTTCGACTCCGTCGAATAGAACCCAAACCGACGAAGCATGTCGATGCGCACTTTCTCGGTCTGCGAATACTGCGGATGCTTCGAGAATCCCTCGAGCAGGTAAGGCGTCATGTCCTCGCCCCGGAATCGAACCTGTACGTACCACGTCTGATGGTTGATCCACGCGCAGATGATGTCGATATCGTCGCGAGTCAGCGTCTCGTCTGGCCCGATCCAGCCCTTTTCGCGACCCAGCAGCTGCACCACTGAGGCGATTTGGCTGTGCCCGCCGATCACGCCATGGCACAGCCCGATCGTATGCACGTCGGTGAACTCATTGCACGCCCACGTCAGCATCGCCATTGGGTTCGAGTAGTTCAAAAACAAGGCATCTTCGTGCGCAACTTCCTCGATGTCTGCGCAAAAATCGAGCAACACCGGAATCCCGCGCTGGGCGTACATGATTCCACCCGGGCCCAGCGTGTCGCCCACACACTGGTCCACCCCGTATGCGAGTGGTATTTCAACGTCGTGATGGAACGCCTCCAGGCCGCCAACCCGCACAAAACTAAAAATATACTTGGCCCCTTCTAGTGCAGTTTTGCGGTCCAAACTTGTATGAATCTTAGTCGGAAGTCCCGCCTCTCGGATGTCGCGAGAAACGAGCTGCTCCACCATCGAAAGGTTGCGTTCATCGATGTCGTGAAGAGCGATTTCAGACTCGCGAAGCTCGGTAACGCAGAGCAAATCGCGAATCATGTTGCGGGTAAATCCCACGCTACCAGCCCCAAGAATTGCTATTTTTTTACACATCATTAAGTTTTCTCTATCAAATTTCTTGTTAGTCGACTATCATAAACAAGTTGTGGCGACAAAGTACCTGAAAGGGCTTGCTGGGCTCTGGGCGGTCTGGATTTTCTGTTCCAGTTCCGTTGTCATCACGCGCTTCCAGTTTGCGAGCGGAATCTCGAACCTATTTGGCATCAAGAATCCCGATGCGATCCTGGTCCTCCAGCGAATGTGGTGGATCGTCGACCGCGCCTACCATGTGCTGGAATTTACCATTCTTTCCGCCTTGCTCCTCCAGGGATTCCAGCTTTTCCAGCGACGGCCGTTCCTGCTCCTGCCAACCATATTGGCTTGTGGTGCGCTCGATGAGTTGCACCAGGCGATCGTGAACTTTCCCGCCGGGCACACGTACGACGTTTTCATCGATACCATCGGAGCATGCATCGCGCTTTGGGTCTACGTCCGAACTCAGATTAAGCAGGACACCCTCGCCGCATCGGTGATCTAGAGTCAGCGGACAGGTGACTGTTCGCCGGAAACTTGCCGAAGTAGTGGTCCCGCCACCTTAGTTGCTGCCGCCGATCGGAGGCTACGCGGAGTTTATTCCGACTAAATCTCACAGTCACTTGACGTGGCACTGGTACGCAAGCGAGAAAAACCGACGACGATGGACCTCGTAAACAAGAGCGTCGCTTACCAGTGAATTTGGTTGGGACCTCACAACCGCTGCCGCCGGGATGAGGAACAGGAAAGTCCAGCCGCACATCCATGCCGAGATCTGGAGGCTAAGAAAGACTTCTTCCGCTTCTTTGCGCAGGCCGTGCGGCTTCCCTCGCTCAGAGTAAACTTCAACCCATGAACCGCGAGACCAGGGGACTTCCACCCAAACTCGCGCTTGGATGAGACCAGGGCTACCCCTTGGTGAAGGGGTCGCTGAGGAACGAAGCGGGGGATTGCCGACAGACTCCGAAGCAAACCGAGCAGCACCCGGTAAACTTCCAGCCATGAATCGCGGGACGAGGGCGCTACCACCCAAACTCGCGCTCTTCTTCGCCTGCATCCCGCTCTTCGGCTGGTGGATGACCGGCCTTTTCGACCTCGACGAAGGCTTCTACGGCGCCGTCGTCGCCGAGATGAACCGCCGCCACGAGTGGATCACGCCGTACTTCAACGGACAACCCTGGTTCGAGAAACCCATCCTGCTCTATTGGCTCGCAAAGCCGTGCATGATGCTCTTCGGCATGGACCTCGGCCCGCGCCTCCCCTCCGTCATCTGCACCGTCGCGCTCTTCGCCATCTGCGGCTGGTTCATGAAGCGCCGCTACGAGGACGACAAAGCCCAAGCATCGACCGTTTTCTGCCTCGGAACCAGCATCCTCGTCATCGCCCTCGGCCGGCTCATGATGACCGATGCGCCCCTCAACCTCTGCCTCACCGTCGCGTTTCTCAGCTTCTTCGAATCCCTCGTCGGCGACCGCCGATGGCGACTGCTCACCGCCTTTTGCCTCGGTCTCGGCGTCCTCGCCAAGGGTCCCGTCGCGATCATCCTCTTCGTCGGAGTCGCCGCCATCGCTCTCTGGCGAATTCCCTCGCTGCGAACCCAAATCAAAGGCTATTGGCTCGCCGGAACTGCGATTCTCCTCGCCACGGTGGCCACATGGTACGTGCCGTGCTACCTCGCCAACGGACAAGTCTTCGTTCAGAAATTCCTCATCGAGCAGAACATCGGCCGCTTCCTCGGCGGCGACAAAGCCCACTCTCTCGGCATCGTCGGACTCCCGTTCTATATCCCGATCCTCCTCATCGCCGTCTTCCCGTGGGGCTGGATCGAGCGCAAAGCGTTCACTAAAGCCAACTGCGACGAGGCGTTCTCACAATTCCTCGCCGTCTGGGCCATCGTTATCTTCGCCTTCTTCACGGTCAGCAGCGCGAAACTGCCGCACTATGTCCTCCCCGTCCTGCCGCCCCTCGCGATGCTCGCGGGCAAACGTATGAGCCAGGAGCCGCGCATCCGCTGGCAGCCGGAATATATGATGGGCCTTTCGATCATTTTCCTCCTCTTGGTCGATCCGCTGATCCGGATTTGGTACGTGAAATCTGGCCAAGCCGAGGCGCAAGCCCTCGTCCGCAAACACCCCGAAATCGAAGTCCTGTATCAACTGGGCAAGCAAGAAAAGACCCTCAACACGGGGACGACGAAGCTGCAGGAGACCAGCCTCCCCTCGCTGATCATGTACTTGAACAAGCCAGTGGTGGAGACAGACGATCCCGCCGCTCTGACCTCGGCAGAATACTATTCAGCGACCGGCAAACCTATGGATAGCTTGCCTCCGGTCATTAAACCGTTAGTTTTCTTCACCCGTTGCTCCCGAATCTCAAACCTCAAAGTCGACATCATCGAGGAGACGGAGAACTTCGGGGTCTACAAGTTGAAGCTTTAGCGTCGGACGATAGGCGTCTCGCCTGTGCTTTCCCTCCCCCACCGGTTCGCTGATTCAAACCTCACTAAGTGCGTGCAATGACCGGGCTCACCGACACCCCCAGGGGTGGAGCGAATCTATTCCTCCTTCCCAACTAGCGGAACAAACTAAAGAATTGGATTTAGGAAAGCTATTGGTTCTTGAAACTAACCACGCTACACCCCTGGGGGTGTCGGTGAGCCTGCGAACCGGTGGGGGTGGGACGAATGCTCAAAACTCAAGACTCACAACTCAAAACTAAGATAAGCTAGCCCCGAAATGAGTCAGGGTCCTTTGGCCAACATCGCCAAGCTCGTCGACGCGACGACGCATCGAATCTCCAGCTACGACCGCAGCGGCGGCAACGGCGACAATATCCCCATTCCCGCCGGAACCACCGCCGTCCTCGCCGAGATGGACCACCCCGGAATCGTGACCCACATTTGGTGCACCTTCCACCACGACGACCCCGACAGCCGCCGAAACCTCATCCTTCGCATGTACTGGGACGACCAAGAACACCCGAGCGTCGAGGCTCCGATCGGTGAATTTTTCGGCCAGGGCTGGGGTACGCGCTACGTCTACCAAACCCTGCCACTCGCCGCGACACCCGTCGAGGGCCGCTCCCTCGTCTGCTATTTCCCCATGCCGTTCCACAAAAACGCGCGCATCACGCTGGAGAACGACTCCGACGTCGACGTGAAGCACTTCTACTACTACGTGGACTACGAAAAGCACCCGAGCATTCCCGAGGACGTCGCCTGCTTCCACGCTTGGTACAACCAGGAGACCACCCAGCCCGAAGACGGCACGGGCAAAGAGAACGAGTGGGAAGTGTTCGGCAAGTTCCAAAACAACCCCAGCGACGCCAACAACTACGTCTTCTGCGAGCCGACCGGCCGCGGACACTTCGTCGGCGTCAACTACTTCATCCAATCCGACACCCCGATTTGGTACGGGGAAGGCGACGACATGTTCATGGTCGACGGTGAGCCGTGGCCCGGCAGCGCCCACGGAACCGGCACGGAGGACTACTTCAACCAATCGTGGTGCCCCGACGAGGTGTACACCCACCCCTACTTCGGCACCGCCCGCGCTCCCGGTAAAGGCAACGACTCGCCGCGCTACGGCTGGCTGGGCCGAACCCACGTGTACCGATTCCACTTCGAAGACCCCATCCGCTTCAAGAAGTCACTCCGCGCCAGCATCGAACACGGCCACGCCAACTGCCTCAACCTCGACCTGTGCAGCGTGGCGTATTGGTACCAAACGCTGCCCTCCAAACCATTCCCGCCCCTGCCCGATCGCGCCGCCCGAAAGCCTAAACCCGAATTCGGCTCGGTGGATATGCATCGCCTGAGATGTAAGGCGAGAGGAACGGATTAGGTTCAATTAAAGCCCTTCCCCTTAACGCACCGCGCTCTACTTCGCTGGATGGATGTATCACAGGACGCGGTGCTTTAGGGGGAAGGGTTGGGATGGGGGTCGAGAGCTTCGCCCACAACTCCAAGTGTGCCTACCTCGCATCAAAAAGCCGAAAGCCGAAAGCCGTCCCGATTCGCTTGACGCTCTCGGGATGCCTCTGAGACGGCAAAAGCCGACAAGAATTGCCATCCTTCCCGTACAATATCCAAACCATGAAGCCGCGCACGATCGTCGCCCTTGTCGCCATCGTGCTCGTCTTCGCCGCCTTTTGGCTCACTCGACCCAAGCACCACGCTCCCGCGAGTCCCGAGTGGACCGCCACAAGTCAGTTCATTACCAGCGCTGACTCTGTCCAGACCATCGCGACCACGTACAGCGAAATGCCGTACCAGCGCTTTCCCGCCGATCCCGACGCTTACTTGCGGCAGAAAGCTCCCAACGAAAAGCGGGCGATCCAAACTTGCGATCCCCAGCAGCGCGAACGGCTCTTAGAATCCTTGTCTTCCGTCCTCGATTCGGAGGCTGGAAGTGCCTCCTGCTTCTGCCCCCATCACTTCGTGGTTGCAACCAAAGGGAGCCAAAAGCTGGTCATCGCGATTTGCTACTTCTGCTCAACGATGAGCGTGGATGGCGCCATCAAGATGAATACTTCGATCACCCACGACTCGCTAAGCACCGCTTCAGACGCCTTCGGAATCGACCTCACGCAGGACCTCAAAGACGCCAAATGCCCCTACAACGACGGCAGTGAGAACTAGCCAAGGTATGTCGAATACCCACAGCCGTCCCGATGCACTTGGCGATCTCGGGATGCCACTGAGACGGCAAAAGCGACATCGCCAACTTCCGCAAAGGAACAAACCTTGGGGGGTGGTGGGCTGGAAGCCCACAACTCCAAGTGTGCCTACCTCGCTTCAAAGAACCGAAAGCCGAAAGCCGACAACTGATAGGCGACAGCCGTCCCGATTCGCTTGACGCTCTCGTGAATGCCACTGTGACGGCAAAAGCGACATTGCCAACTTCCGCAAATGAACGAACCTGGGGGCTGTGGGCGTCTCGCCCACAAAAGATATTATCTAAACGCTAAACGCTCAAAGCTCAAAGCTAACCGCTACATCGCCAACTTCCGCACCGGCTGAATCCAGAGTTTAGGTGCAAGTCCCTGAAGTTCCACCGGACCGGATACCTCTTTGAACAGAGAGGTCGGTGAGCCTGCGAACCGGGTGAGTCGATCGAACGAAGTGAGCAAGAGATAAATCCGCGCCCACAAAACGCTAACCGCTACATCGCCAACTGCCGCACCGGACGAACCTCGATTGTCCCGTACTTCGCCGGCGGAATCCCTGCCGCAAGCCGAATCGCCTCATCGAGGTCCTTCGCATCCAGCAGATAGAATCCCGCCAGCATCTCCTTTGTCTCGGCAAACGGACCATCCGTCACCGTCAGTTCGCCATCTCGAACCCGAACGCTCGTCGCGGTATGCACCGGGTGCAGCGGCTCCGCCGCCACCATGTGCCCACTGTCGATCAGGGTCTGGGCATAAGCGCCGCACGTCGGGTCGGGACAGGCGCTCCAGTGCTCCTGGTCGAGGTACACGAGACAAAGGTATTTCATGGTTATTCGAAGTGGTGCAGGTTGCCGTTGATCATCCAGTGCACGCCGTACTTATCCGTAACCATACCAAACTTGTCCGCCCAGAACGTCGGCGCATAAGGCATCGTCACGCTGCCGCCATCCGCCAGCTTATCGAAAATCGCCTCGCCTTCATCGGCCGTGTTGTACTGAAGCGCGATGCTCACGCCATGAATGCCCGGAAACGGCATTCCGGGAGGGCAGTCGCCACCCATCAGAAGCATTCCGCCCGGCATTTCGAACTGACAATTCATAATTCGATCGCCAAAGGCTTCCATCATCGGATCCTTGATCGGTGCCTGAGCTCCAGACATCATGAACTTAATCTTGCCGCCAAAGACCTGCTCGTAGTAGTGCATCGCCTCGGCGCACTTGCCGTCAAATGCTAAGTAGGGAACGGGTTGAAGGGTCGCGGTTTGAGTGGTTGACATCGTTTTTCTCCAGTTTCCGCCCTCGCGAGGCGGAGTGTTACCTACTTGTCGAACGGCGGAAGCAAATTTCGACAGGACCGGCGTAGAAGTTTCGAAATTTTCATCGAATCTGAGGACCAAAGAAAAGAATAAGATTTGGAAAAATCGCCACGTACATTTACCAGGTCCAACCCCACAGATTTGGACGTTCCTGCGATAATCACCTGTTCTCTCTGTTCTGGGAGGGACGCATTGGGTTACATATGAAATTAATGGGTATTGGAGCTTTAGCGCTCCTCAGCACTTCGGCGTTCGCTTCTTCCGTTTGGTACAACGGTGACGACGACACAGGTGGTGGATTTGTCGCCGTCGTAGGCACCAACGGCTTCGGCGCTGACGTTGTCGAATACGAAGACTTCACCTGGAACTCCGCGAGCAACGCCGGCACCATCAACGGCACCATGCTCGGTACCGCTGCATTCTCGCAAGTGTATTGGGAAATCCGAACCGGCATGGACCCGAACACCAACAACATGGGCAGCCTTGTCGCGTCCGGGACGGCGAATGCGACCAACGTTTTCGTCAGCAACTGGACGCTCAACACCTCGTTCGATATCTATAAGATGACCGCCAACATCGGATCGGTCGCGCTCACCAACGGTGGCAGCTACTTCCTCGGAATCGCTGCGGTCTCCAACAGCTCCAGCTTCATCGGTGGAATCACGACGACGTCAGGAGCAAATAGCGTCGGCTCGCCGGTCAACAATACCAATAACTTCTACAATTGGGCCGGAAGCGGAATGGGAGGCAACGGGGTGAACCTGAGCATGGGTATCGGTACCGCCGCGGTTCCGGAACCGGCTTCGATGGCCGCCCTCGGCCTCGGCGCAATGGCTCTTCTTCGCCGACGCAAGAAATAACCGCTCGCCAAGGATGACACGAAGGGGCTTCGAGGTCCTCCTCGAAGCCCCTTTTGTCATTTCGCCGATGCCTCGATCATGAGCTCTTCGAGGCGTCGAGGCTCCAAGTAAAGCCCAGGCACTCCGTCCCACGAAGACCAATTGCCCGGCCTGGAAAAGGGAAGCCTATTGGGGGCATAGGCGTCCCGCCTGTGTAAATGGATTGCAGCTCGACCTTACCCCGGCCCCCGCGCCGGTAATCCAATGTGGCCAAGATGCCACAACTCCCAAAATGCCCTCTCTCCCCGGCAATCCCTCATGCCCTGGGGCGTGGCCATCCTGGCCGCGAATTTTCCCAAAACCGTGGACTGGATGTATCAGGATTTCAATCCTGATACTAAGGAAATGGATTCCGCAACGCTTCGGCCCAATGAAGACTGATTGCATTGGCCGGGCTAGGAAGCCCTTGGGGGCTGTGGGCGTCCCGCCCACAAAGAAGGTGAGCGAGCGCTCAGCACTCCCATTGACAACCCAGATCAAATAGTCGCTTCCCGGTAATCCCTCATGCCACGGGGGCGTGGCCATCTTGGCCGCGATTTCACAAGGGCTGGAAGCCCTCGCCCCCCAGAACTAAAGCCCAGCAAAAAACTCCCAAATCAAATCGTCGCTACCCGGCAATCCCTCATGCCCAAAGTCAGGATAAAGCACGTGCCGCTTCGCACCCGCGATCCGGTTGTAAGCCGAAAAATACGTGCTCGGCGGAGTGATCGTATCCATCAATCCCCCGATCAAAAGAATCTCCCCGCGAATCCGCGAAGCCAAATGCTGGTTGTCGATGTACCCCAGCTTCGTAAAAACCTCGCTTTCCCGCGAATGAAGCGGATCGAACGATCGGAAGTAGTAGCGCATCTCATCGTACGCGTCCTTCGCCAAATCCATCTCCCACACCCGCTGGTAGTCGCACAAGAACGGAAACACCGGCGCCGCCATCTTGATGGGCGCCAACGCCGCACAAGCCAGCGTCAAACCGCCCCCCTGCGAACCACCCGTCGCCCCAATCCGAGCGGCATCAACCTCGTCAAAATCCGCCACCACCCGCGCCAACTGAGCCGTATCCAGAAAAACGTTCCGGAAGTACATTCCCTCCGGCGGACCGTCCAGCCCGCGAACGATATGCCCTCGCAGCGTCATCCCCTGGTAAGAATCCGCATCGACCGACGATCCGCCCTGACCCCGGCAATCCATCGACGCCACCGCAAATCCCCGCGCCGCCCACGACAAAGCCGACGACCAATCCCCTCCATTCCCCGAATACCCATGAAATCGCAACAACGCCGGACACGATGACCTACCCTTCGGGCGAACGTATTTCGCAAACACCGAGCCGCCCCGCGTACCGTTAAAGCGCAACTCGAAACACTCGGCAAAATCCGCTCCGAAATCCTTCCGAACCAGCGAAACCGAAGGGTCGACCGACCGCATCTCCGCCAGCGAAGCATCCCAAAACGCATCGAAATCCGCCGGCTTCGGGTTGCGACCCTGATAGGTCAGAAGCTCGGCCAAGGGCATGTCCACTAACGGCATAGCTGGGATTTTAGCTTAACATTGCGCCACAATAGTGTTATGGAAATTGTCGTCCCGGACGAGTATAAGCACCTCTTCGTCCGCAGCGACGACCGCCCGATCGTGAAAATCCCCGATCCGGTCCTCCGCAAAGTCGCCGTCGAAGCGAAGTTGAACAAGAAAACCAACTTCCTCATCGACGAAATGCTCCGCGCCATGCGCAAAGCCCACGGCATTGGCCTCGCCGCTCCTCAGCTCGGCATCAGCCAGCGCATCATCGTCATCGCCCCCAACGACTTCAAACCCACCGCCCTCATCAATCCCAAGATCATCAAGGCCGAGGGTGAGCAGATCGGTCAGGAAGGGTGCCTCAGCATCCCCGGACTCTACGGCGACGTCAAACGCTACGAATTCGTCGAAGTCGAAGCCATGGACCGCAAGGGCCGCGAACTCATTTTCGAACTTGAAGGCATGCCCGCCCGCGTCGTTCAGCACGAAATCGACCACCTCGACGGCATCCTCTTCACCGACAAAGTCGACCCCGCCACGCTGCACTGGACGGACCCCGACAAGATCGACGCCGAGTGAAAGTCGTCTACTTCGGCACCAGTGACTTCGCCGTCCCGGCCCTACGAGCCTTGGCCAAGCACGTCGTCCTTGTCGTCAGCCAACCCGACCGACCCTCAGGACGCGGCATGAAACTCCAACCCAGTCCGGTCAAGAAAGCCGCCGAAGAGTTAGGACTCCCCACAGAAACCCCCGAAAAGGCCCGCGACCCCGAATTCGTCGCCAAGATTGCCGAACTCGAAGCCGATGTCCACGTCGTCGCCGCCTACGGACAAATCCTTAGCGTAAAACTCCTCGAAACCGCCAAGAACGGCGGCATCAATCTCCACGGCAGCATCCTCCCGCAGTACCGAGGCGCCGCCCCCATCCAGCGCTCCATCCTCAACGGCGACCACGAAACCGGCGTCACCCTCATGCAAATGGATAAAGGCATGGATACCGGCGACATGATCGATATCCAAACCACCGAGATCGGGAAAGACGAAACCTACGGCGAACTGCAAACCCGCCTCGCCGAAATAGCAAAGGGCCAGATCGAAACCTGGATCGAAAGGCTCGCCACCGGCGACTACACCCGAAACCCCCAAGACCACGATAGGGCCACGTACGCCAACAAGATCGACCGCGCCGAAACCGAACTCGACCCGGGCCGAGACGCGCAAGCAGAATACAACCGATTCCGCGCCTTCACCCCCGCCCCCAGCGTCTTCCTCACCACCGAAACCGGAAGACTCAAAATCAAAGAAGCAAGGCACTGCGCAGAGCAAGGCGAAAAAGGCACGGTTCTTGCCCTCAATCCCTTAACCGTCGCCTTCACCAACGGCAGCCTCGAGCTGCATTCGGTGCAGCCCGAGGGCAAACCCGCCATGCCCGGCCACGCCTGGGCCGCGGGACGAAGGTTAAGCGTGGGCGACCATATCTAAATCCGATTGGAACCGATCCCGCGTCCAATGACATAATCCCTATACACCTGCCATGAGCGAGCACGAGCAAGACCATATCGAGAATCCGGAAACGCCGGAGACGCCCACCGAATCGGCCGAAAAGCAATCGAGCCTGATGGACGTTATGAAGCTGAACATGAAGCTCGAGCCGTCCACCAATAACCTGAAGCCGCGCGCCGTCAAGCGAATCATGATCATGGTCGTGCTGCTGCTCGGCCTCGCCTACGGCTTCTATTGGTTCATCAGCAAGAAAGGCGATTTTGTCCGCCCGTCGGATACATCCAAGATGATCGGAGCGGTGAAGGTGCAAGACTCCGGCGCGCAAGCCGTGGTCCTCGATGAGAGCGGCAAGATCACCGAAAGCGACGGATGGGAGAAAGGGAAGACGGATCGCGACATCGCGTGGGATCCCCAGGGCAATCGACTCTTCTTCATCAGCGACCGCAAAGAGAGCACGTATCACATCTTCCGCTGGGATCCTGAGCGCAACGGCAGCCCCGACCAAAAGTCCATCGATGCCGCCGGCCGCAGTAACCTCAGGTTCGATGCGCAAGACACCGGCAAGGGCGACCTCAGCGCGCTGGTTCTGGTTCGCGGAACCGTGCAAGAGTTCACGCCGCAAACCGCCAAGAGCACGCAGATCATGCCGCCCGTCGGGTTCGGCACCACCGAAGAAGGTGGAAAATCCAGTTACTTCGATACGATGTACAAGAACTTCGGCACCAGCTTCAACCGGGCCGTGTGGTTTGGCAATCGCCGCTACGTGGCCGCCACCATGCGCCGCGAGGACCGAGGCGAATCGCTCGTCGTGCAGGACCTGGAGCCGGATAAGGACGGCAAGCCGCAACCGCCGCACATCCTCATGGTCGGCGAACGGTTCGACCTCAGCGTCAACCCCGCCAACGGAGCCCTGGTGTTTAGCGTCATGCACGTGCTGCCCATGCTGAAGATGGACGGTTCGCCCATGACCGACGACAGCGGTAAGGTTCCCGAGTACGATTTCGAGCACGGCGTGTTCATGTTCGATCCGGGCAAGGGTCTCGGCCGCGTCACCCAGTCGCCCAAGGGCGCGCCCGAATGCTTCACCGCGCCGGTCGTCTCCCCCGATGGCAAGAAGATCCTGTTCGTGGTGGGCAAGTACAAGAAGGACACCGCCTTCGACACCATGGGCCTCTTCGAGATGTCTCTGGAGCAGCCGGGCCAGCCAACCTTGATCGACCAGGGCGAGGTAAGCGACCCCGCCTTTGGCCCCGACAGCAATCATTTGGCGTTCATCAAGCGTGACAATAACTATCAGGCGATCTTCGTGGGCATGGCGGATAACACCGTCTCACCTAAGAACATTACGGGCAGCTCGGGCAACTTTATGACCCCGATTTTCTCACCGCAATACAAATAAGTTCACAATCGTCATAATAGTTAAGAGAACGTTAAAGAATTGAGAATCCATTACGAAGAGCGGCTGCTATCCATACGCAGCCACGTGGTGGGCATGGGGAACCTGGCCCATGAGATGGTCCGCAAAGCGACCGATTCCGTGATCACGGCGAACCCGGCGTTGGCCAACGAGGTCATCGCCACCGATGACGCTGTCGACCGGATTGAGCGCGAGGTCACGCTGGAGGCCATTACGTTCGTGGTTCAAGAATCGCCCGTCGCCGCCGACTTGCGCTTTGTCGTCTCGACCTTGGGCGTGGTGGGCGAGATCGAGGAAGTCGCCGACGACGCCGTGAAGCTGGCTCGGCGCAGCCTCAAGCTCGGGACGAGTTTCCCTCAGGCGATGAAGATTCCGCTGCAGGAGATGAGCGAATCGTCTCGGCAGCAGCTCATGAGCGCGATCCGGTTGTATACCGAGTTCGACGCCGACCTCGCGCGGTCCATCGTGGACCGGGATAACGAGATCGACTCCGCCTATTCGCAAGCGCGGGATTCGCTGCTGGAGCTGCTGCGCAAGGATAGCAGCAACCCGGGAATGCTGGTGCGAACGATCGAGGTGTTCCATGCGCTGGAGCATGTGTCGGACCATGCGGTGAGCATCGCGAAGCGAATGCAGATCATCGACGAACCCGGTGTCTAGCTGGTCGGAGCGTAAGCGTCTGTTGCGTCTAGCGACGTCCCGGGAGCTTCTGTCAAATCGGGACCCCACTCCTCAAAACGCTAAGCGCTAAACGCTAAACGCTAAACGCTGATGGCTCGCTTGCTGCCACAGCGAAGAATGGAGCTGCGAAGCATCCTCGACTTTGAGCTTTGGGGCGATTTAAAGAAGAAAGAATATGATGGTCCCGGTCTGCTGGGTGCCCCACTCGCGGGCCGCCTCCAATGAGCATTGAAAAGGGGAGAGGATAGACGCGGCAATCCACTCAAGGATGGAAAGGGAGTACATCGGCAAGCGGCCCGAATGCCATTTCTTCGGGGTGCAGATTGCAGGAAGATCTGATTGAGTAACCCGTCATTTTTACTGGCTTACGGTGGAATTGAAACGCCGCGCGAAGAATTTCCTTTACATCTTTGTTGCCGTCATATATGATTATCGTTTGTCTGTCCACCAAATGTGTTGGGCGTCAAACAAGCATTTGTGGGACTATGATCATGTCAGATCAAACAATCGACAACACTTTGTTGTTCGAAAGGCGCAGTTTTTCCGAATTGGTGAACTTCGATAATTCCAAAGTGACCGGAAGTCTTATCTTCAGACATTGTGTGTTTGAGAAAGGCTTTAGCGCACAAAGAGCGGATATTATCGGCTCTTTAATTCTTTACGATTGCCAAGTGCCGGATTGTGTTGGAGATCGAGCCAATGTAGATCTTCGCCTGATCAAGATAGGCAATAATTTAGTCCTGGACGGTTCCCAGATTGGTAATCCTAGTGAACCTGAAAAGCTAGGAATATTGAATGTGGCTGGCGCCACCATTACGGGAAACTTTTCATTCCATTTTGATCTCCGAACCGATGAAGAGAAAAGGGCAAGTCTGTTAAATAAGTGGAATGTTATCGACGCATTCGAGGGTCAGCATTTTCCCAGTGAGTACAACGGGGACGTTCAGCAAGACTATTACACGTGGATCTCGGATTCAGACCCCGATAGCGTCCAATTCGAGTCTCCAAAACGCCTTGAGACTTTGGTTGTCGACAAAATTGAAGGCGATGGACTTTCTTGCGGCGGAACGGTCGATTTCGGCGGCATCTATGCCGGTCAGATTTATTTGGGAAAAGCCTCAGTTGGAAAATCTATAAATCTTGGTTGGAAGCCTCGGCATCGAAAATTCGAGCGCACCTCCACCTTTCTCGTTTCCACGATAACGTCTGGTATTGACTTTCGCGGAGCCAAAGCCGGACGAAACATTTCGTTGAGAGGAGTCCACTGCATGGCCGATATGGTGCTGTCCCATGCCTCGGCCGAGCAAGAATTCAAGCTGAAGGCGGCACGGTTGGCTTGGTCAGAAAATAGCCTCAGGCACCGGCTGGTTGTTCGTACGGTTGTCAACGGGTCGGTCGTTGCCGATTCAACGAATTGCGGTACCAATTTCGACGTCCGTGGGATATTAATTGGCCCTCCAATGGTCGAGGGACCCTTCGTTGAGCCCAGAGATGAGCATTCCGAGGTCAGATTGAGGCACAAATATGACCTGATTCTGCACGGTGGCGTGTTTGGCCGTTTGGATCTCAGCTACTACAATGCGAATCCATCGGGAGAAGCCAAGAATCGGCCGGACGTTGCCACTGATCCAAGCGTTCACCGACAAATTGAGCCTAAGGAGTGGCAGGTCACGTTGGTTCGTGGTGCCGTACTTTGTAACAACATTCAGGTCCGTTCCGAAATTTCCCTGGTGTGCTCAAAAATCTCTCAAGGAGTACAGGGAAGAGCAATTCGTTGCGGCGGAACGTTTAATGTCCAAACGTATTGGCAGGTTCCACACATCAAACTCCGAACCCACATCGGCGTCGGAACGTTGCACCATCATGCTGGGACCTCGGCAAGCATTTGGGTTACCGAAGCCGATATTGGCGGCCACCTTACGCTGTCAGGCTCCAAGTTCGAATCGGTGGTTTTGCTGCATCGTGCAGATATTCGCGGGTCCATCTACTGCAAAGGTGTCCACGCCATTAGCAGACTGTCATGCGGCATCGGCAATGGGACGACCCAAGATGGCACCCTTGGTTGCCTCTCGATGGTTGGTGCCACCATCAAAGGTTCAATCTACGGCGAAGGATTGCAAGCGATGGGGCCTGTCGACTTCCGCAAGATTTCCGTGCAGTCGATTGATTTCAAATCGACGAAATTCAAATCGAAGACGGGATTGCTTTGGCTGAGCTCCGCCAAGCTCTCAAAAGATTTGCTTCTAGGTGGCCTTACGGTCGTGGGCCCTATTGTCGCCGAGCTCATTCAAGTTGGCGGCGATATTACGACCGCTGGGGCCAAATTGCAAGTGGGTGATTCCCCGGATACATTTGAACCGCTCTACAACGATGTCGTCGATTCTGGAGAAAAGTACTCAATCTGGCTGAAACATGCACGCGTTGCGGGTGATGTCCGGCTAATCGATGCCACCGTGTCCAGCATGGTCGTGTTTGATAACGCGAACATCGGTGGCTGCATTTCTATCGTCGGAGAAAACTCGAGAATTGGAGTCGGCACCCAATACGAAGTGAAGAATTACTCGTTGCTGGGAAGAAATTTCGTCGTTGGAGGCTTGACCGAAGTCAAGGCCGCCAAATTGGATGGATGCATCAACTTTCGGGGCGCGCAACTCAAAGGTGGCTTTCAATTAGGGCGAGACGCCCAAATTGGTTCCTCTGCGGGAGGGGAACAATTGCCGGCCGGATTTCGGGTCTACTCTGTCTGGCTGCAAGGAATCCAGAGCTCCGGACAAATCCGCCTGGATAAGTGCAAACTCCTGTCTGGTTTATGCCTGACCGAAGCCACATTTTCCGGGCAACTGCTCATCAGAAAGTCCGAATTGGGTCTGGGAGTCACCAGAAGCAAAGAATTCTTCAGTTTGGATCTGCGATCGGCTCGAACCACAAGTCCGATTCGCTTTGAAGAAGGTACGTCCTTTGTTGGGCCGGTGCAGCTCAGCATGGCCCGCTTAGAGCGCTTGGTCGCCAGGAGCGTTACCTTTCTCGACGGGCTCGACGGTAAGTACACCACCGTGGCGGGAGGAATTGAGTTCACGGGTTGTCGTGTGTTCGGTCCGCTCTCCTTCCAAAATGCAACCATCACCGGTCACATAGATCTCGATACATCCAGAGGCAAAGTCGTCAGGGGTATTGGCTTTGAATTGCAAGGTTGGCTGGTCAATACATTTGGCGAGTTCAAATGGGAAACTCTCGAATATCTTCGTTCCAGACTTGCCATTGGAAAATTGATACCGTCGTCGGTACTGGATTTGTACGAAGAATGGAAAAGCGACCCAAGGAAAGGTATCCAAATGGCGCTTTCGCTCGATCTTGCATCCTGCAGACTGAGTGGCTCACTCCTTATTCGCGGCACGCAATTCTTCAAGGGAATCAATATTCGTGGCTGCAAAATCGGAGACGCAATCTTAGGAGATGCGTCGCAGTTAGACAGGATTCCGGATCAGGTGAACGCATTTAACTATGTTCCTCGAGATCGACCTCGGACGGGAGAAGAAGTACCTACCGGTTGGTTCTCGCAGCCTTTCGGTACGTACATTGGCTCGTCTTCGTACTTAAACGACAATTTCAGTCTTCGCATATTAAGCGCCGAGATAGGCGGTGAAATTGATTTAAAAGAAGTCCGCTGTACATCCGGAATTGGAATCGCAGCAACGACCATCGGCGCCTCACTCTGCCTAAGAAAAGCGACCGTGGGTGTCGGAAGCTGGAATAGCCTCGTCGACTTCGACTTAGAAACTGTCACGTCGGAAGCGGTCACGGAAGTGGAATTGCCCGTCGAGCATTCAACGGCGAGGGAAGTATCCGAGAAGGGAGTGAAGACGGTTCACTGCATTGTCAAAAAGAAAAAGACTTGCACTGAGACGATGAGTCCAAACGAGTGCGTTATCTATGCGGACGGAATCCGATGCGGTCTAGACATGATTCTGGCCGACGTAACCATCACCGATGCGATTGCCCGGGCCGCCATCCGCATCGAAGGTGGAAGGGTGGGTCGTAACTGTCATATCACCATAAAGCCGGGGCCGGGCACGGATTTGGACCATTATCGACCGATCGTCCAAGCCCAGAATCTGACCGTCGGGAGCAAGATGACATTGAATTCGAATCTGTTCCGGCACCGCGGGGCTACCTTGGCTCACCTAAAGACGACGGAACTGATCATGATCCTCGATTACGACGATGTTCTCAGGATTGATGAATTGGCCAAGCGGGATAACCTGAGTGTTAAGCACCTCCTTATGGCCATTCCGTGGTATCGGGATTACTTGAAATTGGACCGACCCCATGCCATCGCCGATCACCTAACCTTTGATTATTACGAAGCGCATTTCGAGCCGGATGCGATCGCAAAATGGGCGCAAAGCAAGGATCGGGAACCTGCCTTAAGGAAGTCCATCAGATGGTTGCGGGATCAATTGTTCGCGGCATTGCCTTGGATATCTCTGATTTTCTTCTGCGTTACCTCGATACTTCCTTGGGTAGGCGGATCGCGCCTGCCTGCCGAGCATGTTGTTCTCGCGAGCGTTGCTGGCGGCATCTTAAGCTTTTATTGGGTCGCTTTCGTCCAAAGGCGTCAAATTGGCCCATTCATATTATCCAAGCTCGAACAAGAAGAGGCCACGAGCGGGTCGAATCTAAAGGAAAAAATTGAATCTCGGGAGCGGGACAAGACGACGTCTCCGGAATTGCCGGTTAATATGCGTGACCAAAAAACTCTTCGACTGGTGGAATCTAAGTGGATCGAGTTTGCTGGCTTGTCGATATTGCTCACTCGAGCGAAATTCCACAGCCAACTGTTTAAGAATGTCTGCGATTACCTGCAAACCATCGGTGCGAGATTGTACTCCGACCAGGTCTATCGGCTTTTCCGCGAGGAGCAGATTCGGGCCCGAAGTGAGTATTCCAACTTCCTGGACAAATTCATCGCGCGAAACTTCAGATTCGGTACTTTCACGAATTTGGCGTTCGTGTTCCTTGTCGTTGCCATCCTCCACACCGCCGCAATCTATGCGTATCAGTTCGGTTCGGGAGGGTTCACATCGCTAAAGTACGCAGTATCCAATATTCTTTCGACTGGTTTGCCCACCCCGACAGATGCCGTCAATGCGGTGCCCGTCGCCGTATACGATCCTCGAACCTATCTGCCAACCAGCATGTGGCCAAAGGATATCGATAGTTTTGTTCTGAGTTGGGGTTCATATCTGGTGGTCGCGAAATACTTCGTCGCCCTCCAGCTGTTCTATATCACTCTCGGTACCACCGGACTGTTCCGAAGGTTCAAGATCGACTAGGCAGCTCCGACCTGGCGCGGACCATCGTGGACCGGATGCGGATCACCGACGAGCCGGCTGTTTAGTTGGACGACAGTCGTCTGGCGTGTCGATCGTCATCCCGCGAGCTTCAGGCAAATCGGGACCCCACTCCTCAAAACGCTAAGTGCTAAACGCTAAACGCTGATGGCTCGCTTGCTGCCACAGCGAAGAATGGAGCTGCGAAGCAACCAAGGAAGGAGGGTGGCGAGTGGTCGAAATCCTGGAAGAGGAGCCAGACTGCGGGTGCGGTTAAATCGGGCCTGAAGGGCCAAGGCTTATTTAGCCCAGGGCGTAGCCCTGGGAATGGTTATAGTTCCCTGCAGGCTGAAAGCTCGCGCTACCTCTCCAACATCATCGGTCCGAAAGCCGAAAGCCGAAAGCTAAACTATCCCCAAACAAATGAACCTCGCCCAGTACCCCTACCCAGACCGATGGCCGCCGCATATGAACCTCCGCGTCCTAACCCTCGAATCCCAGCCCATGGTCATTTTCGTTGGCTCGCTCGAAGATTACGAAAGGATCGACGACTGGCGCGAAGTCAAAAAAGCCTTCGTGTCTCACCACGCCGACTACAAGAACATCATCGTGTTTCGCGAGAGCGAAATCCACTACGTCGCCTGCCAACAATCAACCAGACTCATCGGATTCGGACCTAGCTACGTCGCCTCGGTCTCCGAAGGAACCGTCGAACTGCGAAATCGGACGAATGATCTCGTCGCGTTCAACCATGAGTGCGACAGCCTTAACGACGCATTCTTTCTTGGCAAGGATCTCATCCTTGTCGAAGAACTCAGCATCATCCGAATCCACGCCGACACTCTCGAAATCACGCAAGCCCACTACAATGACATAATCGCCCGTGCCTGGGTCGACCATGATGAGCTGAAAGTCCAGATGTACGACGAGATTTGAAGCACCATTCCGGTGCCAGCAATCTATTCAATCCAGACAAGTACCCTCGAACAGCTCAATCAAAGCAGGGCCAGAAAGATGAAGAGTACACCTGGTGCCAAAAAAGGCGGGCCTGAAGGGCCAAGGATTGTTCAGCCCAGGGCTTGTAAGATGACGTGGATGGATTCTGGCAGGGAAAGTGCTCGCCCCTGGGCAGAGACTTTGTTCTCGCATCTCAGATTGAGCTCCTGCCGGATCCCTCCCTAGTTCTCGTACAGCATCTTGGATTGAGGTTCCAGCCGCCATTCCGTTTTGACAAGCTTGAGACGGGAGGGTCCATCAAGGATATCTCATGTTATTAGCATTTGCGTGCCCGGATGTATCGAAGGATTCTCTCGACTGTTGTTTGCTCATTGGCAAAGAAAAGCCGAAGTATCGACGGTTTGGTAACGACGACAAAGGCTATGTGGCGATGCGGAGTTGGGCTCATGCGCATAGCGAGGGCTTGGAATTGCGGTTCTGCATGGAAGCGACGGGTTGCTACCACCTTGGCGTTGCAACGTATCTTTCGGAATCTGGAGAATACGTCAGCGTCGAGAATCCTCGCCGCATTAAGCACTTTGCCATCGCGGCCAATCTTAAGAACAAGAACGACAAGGTGGATTCCTACGGTATCGCTCGCTATGCCCAGGCTCTTAGTCCTCGGCGATGGGTTCCCAAAGACGAGGTGCGAAAAGAACTCGATGCGCAAAGGCTCCGTCTCAAGCAGTTAAGCGAAGACATGAGGCGAGAGACGAACAGGCTTGAGAATAAGCATCTTCCTGAACTGGTGAGCAGCCAGATTCTTGCCCATATCGCATTTCTTGAAAGCCAAACCAGACAGGTTGAATCCAGAGTTCGCGAACTGCTTGCCTCATGTGAAAGCGCCCGGTGCGTTTACGAAGCCGTGGTGAAAATCACAGGAGCGGGACCTGAAACTGCGCTGCTCATGGCGAGTCTGGACATCGAGCAATTCGAATCCGCCAAAGCGGTGCCGGTCTTCTTCGGGATGAACCCCAGGCAATGCCAATCTGGAAAGTACGCTGGAATGACGAGACTCTCGAAAGCCGGAGACGCGATGGGACGAGCGCTGCTGACCAGCGCGGCCCAGTCTGCGTCCAGACATAACGAAGTCTTCCGAAACCTCTTCGAAAGACTCATCGCTAGAGGACTCAAGAGAAAACAAGCGATCGCCGCCGTTGCCAGAAAACTGCTAATGGTCGCCTGGGGAGTAGCAAGAGCAGCTCTCAGAAACCAGCCGATCTACTATCCAGGAGGAATTACTCCAAGTCGACAGGCAAAGAAATACTGCCACTCCACTTGACATGTCATTACAGCATCTGAAAGCTCGCGCTAACCCACGCTCCAAAGCAGCCGTCTTGCCCTCCAGTTCCCTGTAAAATGCCCGGATGGAAACTGCATCGTCTATCGCCGTTCAGAACCTCAACGGGAGAATCTCCCGCATCGATCTCGGCGCAACCCCGATCCCAACCCAGCTCAAGCTTGTCGTGAAAGCCTCGGACGGCCACGGAATTGAAGTCTTCGTGCGGCCGGGTCACGAATACCACGATTCCGCATGCCTCAACGCCGCCTGCACCATGGCCACCGCTGCATTCATGGCCGATGCCGTCGTGCATATGGAGGTCTTCCCCGTGGGAACAGAACTATTCCTGCGCAAGTTCATTCTTGGCGACTAGCTATATTTGCTCTGCTATTAAGGGGGCCTGAGACACTCTGCTCTCGGCACTAACCTCGGTCAAGTGTAATCGCTTCACGAAATATGCCATCATACTCTTGACTATGTAGTTAAACTAGAATGTATGGGAAACCTATGAGCAGTATTCACTTATTTTACGACCATTCGAACATACTAGGATGTGGGCAGCTGACTGCCGTGTCACGAGGAGAAAAGGGATATCCGCAATTTCGTATCTATTTTCCCAATTTATTTGATGCGATTGTTTCGGGTCGAAGAGTATCAACCGCTCACCTCGCGGGTTCTGTACCGCCAAATAACGAAAAGCTATGGGAATATGCCGAACAGGCTGGCTTTGATACTAGCCTGCTTAAAAGGGTCGCCAAGGATAACGGTAAAATGGGTGAGCAGGGTGTGGACGAGTTGTTGCACAAATACATGCTGGAGTCAATTGTTGACGCTGATGATGGAGATAAAATTGTGGTTGTTACCGGCGATGGCAAGCGTGCCGAACACGGTGGAGGATTCTATGACCAAATACTTAGAGCCTTAAATAGAAAGAACAGTCCTCTTCAAGTTGAATTATGGAGCTGGAATGCAGGTAGAAACCCGAAATATGACGAGCTCGCAAAAAGTGAATCTCTGTTCTCAATCAACCCACTAGACCTAATTTACGAATCTATAACATTCATTCCTGGTGAACGAATAGTTTCTCGATTACCGTAGGAAACAATACAATTTTCGATGGCATACGCACTGTGCGGATGAAGCCACCGGCGCTGTACCCAGCCCATCGGCCTCCGTGGCGAATACTGAAAATGGAACACGCCGAAACTATCTCATGAACTACGTTTCGACGCAAGAGGTGTCCTACAACTCACTAGTGGGCAAATAAAATCGACGAGACTGTTCGAGTTCATAACAAATCTCGATAAGCTTTAAGGGGAAGAATATTGCGGGCCAAGGCAATCACAAACTAGTGTCATTCCAAGTAGTCGGAAAGATGTTCATCGGGTTTGACTGGCAACTTCGAAGTCACTGTCGGGTCTTCTTCAGATCCGGCCCAAAATCGGTGTTCGTCGACAACCCAAGAATGTCCTCGATCCTTCCTGCGGACCTCGTAATCTGATACAGATCCACGAATTCAGATTCGGAAATGCCGCCGAAATAATCGGCCAGATATTCCGCAGACGGCGGTTCGAGACCATTTCTCCGCGCCACGACGTAAGCAACCGACTCAGCTTCTACCTCTCGTTGATCTGAATCGACATGGCATCGATCAGGGATTCTTAGCTTCTTGTCCGGACCCAGATGGCCCAGAAACATATGGGCTAACTCATGAATAATCGTCACGAACTGCGTTGAGGCATTATGGTTTTTGTTGATTTCAATGAGGTACCGATTGTTCTCGGGCTTTAGTAAGTCGACGGCCGTCCGAATAACTCTGCCAGCGTTGCCCTCGCCCCAATCCTCGAAAGTAATGTAAATGTGAGAACGCCCAAGTCGTTTGTTGAATTCATGAATATCATCAAGCTTGAGTTTTCCCCTCGTAAAGAACGCTCGAGCCCCAGGTGGCAACTCCTTTCCTTCAGTGTCCTGAACATCGTAAACGAACAGCACTGGACAAAACGGCCACAGAATAACCAATGGCCGAGCATTGGTCTTCGGACTTCGACCGAATTTTGTTTTCCATTCGAAGGCAGATGCAACGTACGTGATCCCCGGCCTTTGAAGGTTCAAGAGTAATGCATTGAAGGGCGCCACGTTGGAGATTCGGATCACGAACTCTAGGAGCGCCTTATAGTCGGCACCCTGCCTATACAACTTTGTATCGCTAAGCAACTGATCAAGGATTGCTCGCGCATTCAACTCGTCGAAGAGCTGCAATTGGCCCCTGATGCCTATATCGTCGTTTGGCTCAGACATCCTGTACCTCCATATCGCAATTTTTCCTGTGGATCGTCCGCAAAATCTTCAACGCTCTGTTTTCAATTTGCCTTACTCGCTCGCGAGTGATACTTAGAATCTGTCCGACTTCCTCAAGCGTATGCTCTCGCTCAGGAAAGTCTGGATGGCAGCCAAAACGGAGCATTAGCACCTCTCGATCGCGATCTCGAAGAGTCGCGGTAAGCAATAGGATTTCGTCCTGCGATTCGATGTCGAGGAACGCTTCATCTACTTCGGCATCGGGGACCTCCTCCAACAGTTCATCGTCGCCTTGTACGTAGGATTCACCAACCATGAGGCGAACTGCGCGTAGCTCGCGATCATTTACGCCAAGACGGCTTTCCAAGGACTCGTAATTGCCAGGAGCCTTGCTGTGAGTTTCGAGGTCATCATATTTCCGCGCCGCGGGCCCCAGTTTCTCCCAGGCAAAATATGGAACTTCGACGGGCCACAACGATTCGACCATCACACGCTCGACTTTTTGGACGATCCAATTCCAACAATAGGCTTGAAATCGGTGCCCGCGTTCAAAGCTATATTTTTCGATGGCATTCATGACACCCTCGACTCCACCGGAAAACAGGTCGGCAAAGACTGGCCGTAAGGCTTCGTTCGCATGGTATGTCCGATAAGCTTGGTTAAAGACCGGTCGCAGCTGAGAATAAAGGAGCCGCTCACGGGCCAGAGTGTCTCCGCGACCCAATTGTATAAACAGAGTGTCCTCTTCGCTCTGGGTGAGTGAACGAGATGTCACAGCTAGGTCATAAAGCTCAATAAGGTCTGGGCATTCGGAAAGGATGAAGCTGCGGGGGCAGGTCGCACGATTACGCTTCCGCTCGATGCGAACATAAAGCGAATCTGGCAGGCAGATGCCTTTGCCTTCGATAAGATCCCACTGCAATGCGGATATAAACTTGCTGTCTTTCCAACCGTCGGTCGGACCGAGTAAGCCTTGCTCGGCTAAAAGAGCGGAGCTGCCTCGGAACGCCGTTATCGCGAAACCCTGGCTTGCCGATGAGAGCAGGAAAACAAGTTCTTCGAGCCTCCACTTGTTTGGATTCCATCGTGTGCGTGGCTTTGATGTTAGGTGTATCGCGATGCGGCGGACAGCAAACCGGTTCATTTGGTTATTGCCGAAGTCAACAACATAAATCTGTTGCGGGAAATCACCGATGGGCCGCAGGTGGAAAATCGATTCGACCGAAACGGCCTCATTTCGCAAGAAGGGAATTTCAGATTTTGGAACAGAAAAAGTAAGCGAGTCCAAAGGCAAGTCGTCAAGCGGCCAGTGGCCGCCCTGCCTCAGAAGCCGAATCAGATCATGCGCTGAACGACTCATCCCGACATCACCGGCCCAACTCTTCCTTTGCGAGTTTGTATAACCATCGTCTCACACTAATAAGGTTCACGACCAATCGTAGCCCCGAACGGCTCATCCGAGTCGTTGCGACTTTAGATTGTAGGCAAGGACTCCAATTTGATTGCACCGATATGTACGTTCGACGACAAACATCCATGTGTTCATGCAGATTTCCAATTTGGTAGATGACCTGCCGGCCTGGTTATTGCGGGCCATCCTGCTTATACTCGCTTGATTTAAAGGCGTCGGGCCAGCCTCCGTGTGATTCAATTGCTTCATCGATTTCAGCCATGTACTGGATCGTCTGGTGGATAGCATAGATCACCTGTTCATAACTTCGAATATCATCATGACTCAACGTTCGCCCTTTCCTGTCTTTGAGCCACTTGTGGCAAACCTGGTATCCACCAACCGTAAACTCCCAAACCTTCGATGGCACATCTGAAAAGGAATGGACATGCGACTTGTCCAGCCAAACGGAATCTTGGCTATGCTCGAATTGACCCACGACTGGAGGGAGCTCCTGTGTTTTTTTAAATAAGCCAGAGGAAGGGCCAGGAACCTTCATGAGGTGGCAATCGATCATCAGTTGACCCAAAATCGAAAGTTTTTGAAAAAGACTCGGTGACAATTCCACTGGTACACGGGGGAAATCATCTACTAACTCGCTATAGTATCGAAGCCTGTAGGTAGGAGAATTTAAGATTGCGTAAATATATGCAAAAACTTGCGAGGGCAGGTTTGCATCGGACGATGAAAGAGGGATGAATCGTATGTAAAATTCTTCTCGGAAATTGTGAGCCCTATCCAGATCCATATTTAGCTCGGCATCGGTGGCAAATCGGTAAAGGGGAAATAGATATGTACCATCTTTCAGCGAAACTTGATGATTACTTATAGGATAGGCGGACACTGAAATGTAATCGTATGGCCGATCATTTTCAGTTCGCCTTACTATGCAGAGGCCAAGGTTACGCAGTCCAAACATTTGGTCCGATACCTCTGGTCGGGGCCAATCAACAAGTAGAGAAGAATTAAATATCCAACGTATGTCAAATGGGCGATAGAGAAGCTTGTTAATGTATGAGCTCCAATTTTCGCTCTCGCGAATCTTCTTTCGCGCCTCTGAAAGGTTCCATCCTCGAGTGTCTCCCGGCGAGTAAGAAGCAACGGATTTGCCTGGAAAGAAGATGGCTCTAGTTTGATCGTCCGTAAAGTCGTCAGAAGCAAACCGTTCTATTTTAGTAACTAATTCTTCATGTGTAAAATCAATTGCTAAGTGGTCCCTAGAAGTCTGAATGCCAACGGAGTGCAAAGTCATGGCATCTTTGATAGAAAAAAATGTACCGTATTCAAGAAAGTCCGTGGAGGATCCCAGCTGAAAGTTGTAATAGGGGGAATAGCATGCTGTGGAGACGTAACTTGAATGAGAAATAGATTGAGCAAGTAAGCGTTCATACTTGGTCGAACGAGGTCCTATTATGTCCCTAACTAAAAGGTCTTTTTCGCTGCCTCCCAAACGAATAGCATGAAGAATTGAGACTCCTTGCGCAATATCAAAAACATTACCGTCTTTAGCCAATTTTCGTTCAACTGAAGTTTTTTTCGAACTGCCGTAAAGATTTGTTACAAATAATCTCGAAAAACAGTCAACAAGGTTGAAACGCATGCCTCGAAATGTTGGGCCATCTAAGTAACTGTTGTCGGTTATAAATGCTATGATGCCAACGCCTGAAGCTTCCATTGCTGTCTGGGCCATGGCAATAAACTTAACGTAATCGTTTTGGAGCCAAACTTTTCGCTCACCAAGTGATTGCCCTCGAATGGAGCGATAGCGATTGACTAAGCTTTGGGCAGATATGGTCATGTTCGCGGAGTCACCGGCATAAGGCGGATTGCCAATTATGACTGTAAATCGTTCGGCTATTTTAACAGCTTTTACTGCTTGAGCTTCATGCGCTAGGGCTTCCCAATCAAGCATCAGGCGACTCTGCAATTCAGTAGCCGGCTCCAATGCGTTAGTCAAGTAGAGCCTCACCCGCTTGTCACTATCAAAATGATAGCCAGTTTCGGCTAATTTCAGGCCCAGTTTCATGTGAGCGATGGCATACGGTGCCATCATTAATTCATAACCGTAAATCCGCGGTAAGAGATGACTTGGAACATAGGCATTCCAGAATAGGCCAAAGTCAGGGCTCGACATACCTTGGGGGAGACGAGGGGGATCCGCTAGCATTTGCCAGCATGATTTGGAATCCGTCTGCCACTTTGCTTTCAGGTGCCGCCAAATGACATCTACTACCTCCACAAGGAAAGTTGCAGTGCCAGTGGCAGGATCAAGAATCACGACGAATGGAGAATCGGGGTCTGTGCCATCCGGAATGCTAATCGCCGCAAATTGATTTGCTTCTGGATTTGGAACTGATTCTTCGAGAGTCGGTTGATCGGCTAGCCCGTCAAGCGAGGGCTGAGGCGCGCCCAGGCCAAATTCAGCTTGGCTAGGATCAGTTTTTGCGGGGAGACCCTTTGCTGCCATCTCGGCCCATGTGATGGTTGAGGCAAGTCCATCTTCGATTCCAAAATCGGTCTGTAGCAATTCATGGACGGATCGAACAATATAGGACACGACTGGTTGCGGGGTATAGAAGACGCCTCGCTTTACTTTGAGCTCCTTATTGTAGGCAGCAAGGTAGTGCTCGTAGAAGTGAATGACGGGGTCTTCGCCGGGCTTTCGATTCCCGAAATCTTCAAGAATTGCCCGCATATCGGTTTCATCACTGCGAAGCAATTCCACAATGTCTTGAACTCCGACTTCGTCAAAGTCGATGCCACTCTTTCGACCGCTGACGTCGATAAAGGTTTCCAGAACCTCCCGAAGAAATGGGCTCGTCTCGGGAACGATTTGGCTAATCGTGTCGGTGGTAAGGCTCGACGAGCCCTTTTCCTCCGGATGACGACGCGAAACGGCGGCCGTAAAGAGACCATAAGCTATTGTCTGAGCGAATGTATCGGCAAAATCTTCAGGCTTCAGATCATGAATCAATGCCGACTGGAATGCCTTGTAGAGCTTTGTGATTTGGCCCTTTTCATTTTCGGCGGCGAGGATTTCGTTACAGCGATCGCAGATGACTTTGGAAAGTTCTGCCAGCTTCTCGGCAAGCGCGCTGCTGGTTTTGATGGTATGACCCAATCTGTGTCGGAAGGGTTTCCGCCATTTGGAGCGCCATGCGTCCGCATCGGAAGTGTTGTCGGGCCAGCCAAGATTCGACTTGAGGTTTTCGTAGGTCGTCTTAAGC
>CAMFIS010000020.1 GCA_945952345.1 uncultured Fimbriimonas sp. | reverse complement strand
GCGGCCTGGCGGCTGGGGGCCAACTGCCTATCCGGCGTGAACCCGAAATTGCTAGGAGGTTGGGGTCTTAAGCCCGACGTGAAGTTCCTGGGCTACGAAACGAGATTCTCCGGGGTGGTGGGGGAATTCATTCAGCTGGCGATCTGTCTTCCGCTCGCAGCGGGACTGTTCTGGGATATGCGCCGTACGCTGCGCGGAACGGACATGGGCGAGGCATTCGCCAGTTTCTTCCGGCAATCCAAGATTATTCCCATCCTTTGCTTCCTCGTCTTCTACCGCTTCCCCGAGGCCATGGTGCGGAGGATGGCGCCGCTCTTCATGAAAGATTCCCGTGGCAATCCGGCATATGGTCTGGCCCTCGATAACATCCAAATTGCCACAATCAAAGGAACGATTGGGATGATTGGAATCATCGTTGGCGGAATTGTCGGCGGAATCTTGGCGGGCAAGATCGGACTCAAGCGCGGCTTCATCGTCATCGCCGTGCTCATGCACCTGCCCATCCTGCTCTACATTTACGCGGCCATCGCCCAGCCCCATAATCTCGCGGTTGTATCGGTGGTCGAGTTCGTCGACCAGTTTGGCTATGGCCTCGGGTACGCGGGCTACGCGGTGTATCTGATGTCGGTGGCGCGGCGTGGCAACCACATCACCGCGCACTTCGCGATTGGGACGGGAATCGGCGGAACCGTCATCGCGGTGGCGGGCATCACGGCGGCGACGATTCAAGCGAGCACGAATTACACGACGATGTTTGTGTCGGCGCTGTTGTTCGCGATTCCTGGACTGCTGGTCCTGAAGTTCTTACCGCACGATGCGGAAGAATCAGGATCGGCGCCTATCCAATCTTAGGGCGGCAGCGAGATAAATCTCGCAGTACAAAGCGCGGATAAATCCGCGCACTCCAAAAAACTCACACCCAAAGTTTGAACTCAATACCCTTGCCAAAGGATCGAGTGAACGTACCAACGCTTCCCATCGGTAAACAGCTGCAGCGAGTTCGTGCCCGACTCGATCAGCTTCTTATCCTCTGGTTTCTCTCGGCTTTCGTAATCGCTGAAAACCAATACGATGTCCCCGTTCTTCATCGATTTCCGCTTAGACTCCGTCTCAAAGAAGCCGTTCTTCTCCAGGTAAGGACCAGAGTTCTTGATGTAGTCCTCGGGCGTCATCGTGATGCAAACCTTCTCGCCGGTCTTCCTCTTCACGACAGCAGCCAACGTTCCCTTCGGATCGAACAAGGATCGGAAGCGATCCCAATTCCGCTTCTCGCCTGCGGGTCCGGAGATGACGGAGTAAACCGCCTTGATAATCGCGTCTTCGCTTTTGACGTCGGCCGGGTCGACAACGGGGTTTTGGGGCGCAGGCAACAAAGCCATTACCAGCAGAGAGGTGAACATGCATAAATCATATCACCCAAACGGGCCAGACAACTGCTGGGCGCGCCCCGGTCCACATGCAGTGGCGCTCCGGAAAACCGGAACGTCATGCACCATGTCGAAAATACTGGATACCGAAGTGGGTCGGCCTCAGCAATTCACTTTGCTTCAGTCGTTTTTGCCCGATAAATAGTTGGATGATCGCCGACTTTTTTCGAACTTACCGGATGATTGTTTGCCGCGGGATCACATGCTTGCGTCGCTGAAGAAGCAGAAATCGTGTTGTAGGCTCCGATGGAAACTGCGGCAATTGTGGCTGCCATCACTGCAATGCAAAGGGCGGCGAGACCAACGACGGATGGTAGGACAACTTTTCGTACTCCCATTCGAGGATTCTGCAAATCGCGTGCAAGCCCTTGTGAAAGAACATAATATTCCGCTAACCGGTTTCGGCAGCGCCGGCAGCACAACACGTGCAACCTTGCTTTGAGGTGCGGCACCCCCTTTGCTTCGCCGTGAACCATCAGGACAAGATTCTCTTCGATTTGATCACACTTCATAACAGCTCCTCCCTTCGGCCAACTTCGAGCAGTGTTGTATGCGCTCGATAGAACTGATATTTCACGGTGTTCATATTGCGATCCAGGAGTTCAGAAATCTCAGCAAGCGTGAGTTGGGCGTAGTAGTACAGTTCAACCACTTCTCTTTGCGCGACATCGAGATGCGACAGCAATTCCGTCACCCGCGCCGCGTCGATGGCCAACCCCTCGGGCGATGGCCTGGGATCGAAAAGCTCAAGGTCAACCATCGCGACCTTAGGCACTTCCTTCGCTCGATGTCGGTAATGGTCGTGGCATTTGTGAAGGCAGATCCCGTAGATCCAAGCCCGAATTGCGGTTCGGGCTTGGACGGTAGAAAAGCTTTGCCAAGCCGCGACCCAAACGTCCTGGAGGACATCGTCGACGGCCCCGGGTTCTACCTTGAGGAAGACAAAACGGCGCAACTCCGGACCATAGGTCCGAATCAATTCCTCAAACTGGATATCTCCAGCCAGGGTCTCTGCCTTTGGGCTTTCGGCAACTTTACTCTCCAATCGATCCCGCAACCCAAATGCCTTGGAGTTTTGCACCGACGTGTTAGTCGCATTCCAAGTGCCAAAAGTTGGGCTGCCATGAATATTTCTTCGCATTTTCTTGGTTGGAGCGTTTGCTGTAGGCAAGTATGAAGACATTGATGGGGGCAGGGCATCGATTAGCCGCATTGTAGCAGGCAAGATGCCTGCGCTGCACATGTGCTCTCGATTCTATAGAGCAATCGGTCTTCGGAGCTTAATCCCCCTGGGAAGGTGAAGTCCGACCGAAAGCTGAAAGCTGAATCCTCCAATAACAAAACGGGACCGGCGACTGCCGATCCCGTTCTGCGTTTCGTCTTACCGTTTAGTTTGGATTGGAGGTAACGGTAAAGCCTTGCTGTGAGAGCTCTTGGCCAATGTGGCGGAGCTTCTTCATGGCGCGGAGCTCGATCTGTCGAACTCGCTCGCGAGTGACGTTTAGTTCAGCGCCGACCTCTTCAAGGGTTCGAGCGCGTCCATCGTCAAGACCAAATCGGAGTCGAACGACGTCTCGCTCCCGACCCGTAAGTCGTCCGAGGATTCCGTCGATCTCTTCGCGGCGGATGAGACTCCACGTTACGTCGCCTGGCGTCGGCATATTCTGGCTCTGCACGAAGTCGCCGATGGACGAGTTGTCCTTTTCGCCGACCGGCGTTTCGAGCGAGATGGGCTCGACGGCCACTCGCATCATTTCTCGTACACGGTCGACCGAGAGTCCAACTTCGCGGCTGATCTCTTCTTCCGTCGCTTCTCGCTGCAGCTCCTGCTGAAGTCGCGACGCGGTCTTCACGACCTTGTTGATGAGCTCGGCTACGTAAACCGGAATTCGAATCGTGCGGCCCTGGTTGATGATGGCGCGGGCGATCGCTCGGCGAATCCACCACGTGGCATACGTCGAGAATCGGAAGCCCTTCGACCAGTCAAACTTTTCAACCGCACGGATAAGACCGAGGTTGCCTTCCTGAATCAGGTCGGCGAGCGGAATTCCACGTGCGTTGTACTTCTTGGCAATCGAAACGACCAGTCGTAGGTTCGATTCGATCAGGTGTCGCTTCGCTTCGATGCCCTCATTCACGACTCGCGTGATGATGAACTGGTTCAGTTCGGTGGGCTTTCCAACCGGATGCGTGATGTCGCGACGCTGAAGAAGCTTAAGCAGCTCCTTCTCCTTACCCTTCTCGGCAAGTTCCTTCGCCATAACGAGTACGGCAAGGTGAACTTCTTGTTCCGGGGTCAGCAATTGGGCGCGACGAGTTTGTCGCATCCACATTTCAAGCTCTTCAGAATCATCCTGGACGGCCTCGGCTTCAAGCTCCTCGAGCTCTTCGTCGCTGGCATCGACGTCCATCAAATCATCGCCTTCAAGGGTTGGATCTTCGAGCGCAGAAACATTGGGGTCCATAAACCCTGAGGTGCGACCAGGAGTACGAACGGTAATCGCTCGTCCTCGTCGCGGCTGCGTCGGCAATCCATTTTCAATCGGCATATTAGTTCTTTCTACTCCAAATATCGCGCAATCCTCACCGACAAGGGTATCGTGGGGGATGATACGCGCGAGACTGTGATCGAGATAAATTCAATCACGGTCCCTTCTCTTTGTCAAGCTAAACGCGTGCCAAAATCGCAGGCGGACCTGAATACCAAAGTCCTACCAGTTTTTCGGCGGCAAAGGTATAAGACGCCCTCTTCCAACCGAAAAGTTTCAAATTTGAACGAATTTATTTGAGTCTACGGAGTTTTTCCACGATTCGGGTGATATCTTTCCCCAGATCATTGGCAGCTTCTGGCGTGTTGAACATGCCAAAACTGATCCGTACCGTGCCTCTCATCCACTCAGGAGAGAGACCCAAAGCGAGGAGAACCGACGACGGTTCTTTGCTGGTGCTGCTGCACGCCGCGCCCGAACTGCAACAGTAACCGGCCTGGTCGAGCTCGATCAGCAACGTCTCACCCGTGATGCCTTTGAAGCTGGCGTTGAGGACGTAGGGCGACTTTACTCCTGGGCCATTGATTTGGCTGTCCGGGATCTTGTTGATGTGTTCCAGCACGATCGACTTTAGTTCGGTGGCGTGAGCAATTCTCTCGTCCATCTCATCCATGGCGATGGCGGCTGCCGCTCCGAGGGCGACGATTCCGGGCACGTTCGCCGTGCTGCCACGTCGGCCAAACTCCTGTCCGCCGCCCAGCAAGTACGGCTTGAGGTCCAGATCTTTTTGGTACAGAAAACCGACACCCTTCGGTGCGTAGAATTTGTGGCCGCTGGCCGAAATGTAGTCGATGTTGCCTGCATAGGTCGGGAGTTTGCCTGCCGATTGCGTCACGTCGACGAGCATCTTGTCGCTTTTGGTTCGGGTGCGGATGAGCTCGGTATCGAAAATGGTTCCAACTTCGTTGTTCACGGACATCAGCGCCACGATGTCGAAATTCTCGGGAAGGCACTCTTCGAACGGAGGCAGAACCGTAAAGCCGTCGCGCTTGGCGAGCTTAATGATGCTGCTGTGCTCGTACGGCGAGATGGCGACCCGGCCGGATTTGTAGTTGCCGAGAACCCAGTTGTTCCCTTCCGAGGAGCCGGAGCAGAAGGTCACTTGCATCGGGTCATCGGCTTGAATCAGCGCAGCGACTCGCTCGCGGGCGAGATCGAGGGCGGCCCTGGCTTTTTGTCCGTAGTGGTGGATGGTCGCGGCGTTGCCAGGAAACTCGGTGAAGTAGGGGAGCATCTCCGCTACCACTCGGGGATCGACCGGCGTCGTTGCCGCATTGTCGAAATACCGCTCGTGCATATCTTATTATGAGTGATTGGCGGGGTTGGTTTGTGTGCCTGTTTTTCCTGGTTCTTCGGAGGCGCCACCCCCACCGGTTCACTCGTACCTTTCTCCTTCGCAAAGCCTTCGGCGGACAAACGTTCACCGACACCCCCAGGGGTGTATCATGTTTAACTTCCAGGTACCAAAGCTTCAGGACGACAATTGCCGTAGATTCTTGGTCAAGCCCACTAGCCAACGCTACACCCCTGGGGGTGTCGATGAGCAGGCCATAGGCGAATCGGTGGGGTAGAAACTCTACGGCCCCAAGACTGCCGACGAACTACAGCGGAATCTCGGTCGTGTGCTTCGAAGTCCCCAACACAAAGCTCGTATTCAGCTTCCCTATGCCGCGACTCTTCGTGATCTTGTCTCGAAGGATGCTCTCGTAATGGCGCATATCTCTCGCCTGCACCTTCAGCATGAAGTCATATTCGCCTGTGATGTTGTACACCTCGGCGATCTCGGGGATTTCGCCGACGGCCTTCCGAAACCGCTCGATGGGCTGGCTTTCATGTAACGCGAGCGAGACGTGAACGAAAGCGACAAGCTTTCGGCCGAGCCGTTCGGGATCGAGAAGCGCAACGTAGCTCTTGATGATGCCGGAGCGTTCGAGGATTCGGACGCGCTGGAGCACGCTCGGGGCGCTAAGGCCAACGGCCTTGGCGAGGTCGGCATTGGTGATGCGACCATCGGCCTGCAAGATGTTCAGTATCTGGATGTCGGTCTCATCAAGCTGGGTTTTCATCGTCGTTACGATCCGCGATTTGGTTTCGTCGTCGATCGATTTCGGCTTGTTTCCAGCTTGGGCCATGCTTGAGTATAGTTCGCCAACCAACGGTGACCCTTGGATTCTTCACTCCCGCACTCCCATTCGTCCAAAACAATCTTTGGACCGTTCGAAACTTGACGCCAATTTAATTAGGCGTCAACCCCTCGTTCGACTCGTGTTCCTTCTGACGGAACCGCTTTGTCCAACGTTCCTTCGAATGTCACAATTTTTCGTCTTTTGACAGGAGCCGCTTCAGAAGGGCTACCTGCCCGATGTGATAAGCGCCGTGATTGGCGATTCTGAAAAGCGTCTCAATGGCCTTATCGTCCGACTTACATGCGTGGGTTAAGGGCTCCCTCCGAGCTATGTCTAGCGCTTCATCCAGGCCGTCGCAGAACTTGGACCTGATGGTCGGCCAGTCTTTCTTGTCAATGATTGGGAAGTCCTGTCCCATCACGATCCTGGGGAGCGGTTCGCCGCGGAGCCGCTTTAACCAAAGATCTTGCCAAATCTCGGCGTGGGCGACGTTGGTGGCAATCGAGTAGGGCGCGCCAGAAGCAACGGCGACCGCCTTGTCGGCGCTGATGGACTTGAGCAAGCCGCGTGCCGAGGAAAAGTCGCGGCCATCGACGATTTGCTGAAGGGCCTCGGCGACCGTCAGGTTAGCAAAGTCCATAACCTCATGTTACTTCCAGGCGGAAGCAAGACTCCAACGAGCCCTCGAACTATTTTCGAGCTCTGCGGCGGCGCAAAATCGATAACGCACCCAACGATAATCCGAGGATCGTCGTTGGCTCCGGAACTGGATCGTAGACATGACCCGACTCGGACACGATATCGATTCCTGACGTAAGGCTTCGGATATCCAAGACTGACTGACCATAGACGCTGGCGCTGGCATCGCGAGTGTGTATCCCGTCCCATGCGGGATCGGCGATACATGCAGCTCGAAGAGAATGGTTAATCCTGAATGTGTGGCCTACCGCAAGATTGAACGTAAGAAAGGCATCGAGCGAGGTCAGGCGGCTGGATGGCGTATCGAGATAATCCCACACGTTGACCGTACTGCCCGATCCGTCATCGAAATGTACGAAGCACGAACTCAGGATTCCCGTACGATCGACTCCCGAAGACGAATATATGCTTTGGCTCTGGATATCCATGCCATCCAAGTGCAGATGCAATTGAAAGGTACCGGTCCCACCTGGTGTTCCTACCACGGTGAGCTTGTCGTAATCTTCGCCTGTGTTTCCACCCAGCCCACCGAGATACGCCTGGCCAGGCAAACCTGGAGTTGTGTTCGCGGTAGCCAAAGCCGAATAGGTCAGCAAGCCGAAGTCCGATGTAATCGAGCCGGAGGCAGTCCCACCAACTCCGCTCAAGAAATAGGTTGCAAACGTTGAGGTTGAAAGTGGGCCGACGGTTCCCGTCGCCGTGTGGGTGACATCGGAATTAGGATCCGCGTTCGATCCGCTCGCAATAACGACTCCTCGAATAGCGTTGTTGAGTCCATGATTCTGGGCAAAACACGCTGATCCACAAGCGAGAAATCCAGCACAAATTACAAATTGAGTTTTCACTATAGAAAACTATACTGTAGATTTTCCGGTATGTCGGCATCTTTGCTGGGATTCTCGTACAAGTACGGGGAAACATGACGACGGCGTCTGCACCTCTCGCTGGCCGGAGTTCGAGGAGACCACGCTTTACCTTGGCAGCCATCAGCGCCAGCGTTCGAGGACGATTGTTTGCACCTTCTTCTCGCCTAGACGTGACAGCCCCCTCCCCGCTGACAATCGGAATTGTAATTCCGTTCGTGCCGCGTATCCCAATCCTCAACGAATCCAGCTCTTGAACCGTTAGATTTTGTATGGCTGTGGATGCAAGAGTTCAAGGCTTAAGACGTCAACGATTTCTTGCCTTGCACCGGACAAGGCGTAGGATCACCTTTTGCATGACTCTAGTCATTTTTGCGGTTGTCATGCTCCTGGAAGTAGCGACGACGTGCATTCCCTTTATGTCGATAGCAATGATTGGCGAGTACTGGCGAGAATTTCGACCCTTGCTCACTTACGACTAATACGGCAAACTCATCCTAAACCTTGACTTTTTTGTCTACTTTCAGGATCATTTGAACGTAGGAATGCATAATTCCTAACCCCTATGCTTACGATTTCAAATCTGCACGCCTCCGTGGAGGACAAAGAGATTCTCAAGGGCGTGAACCTCACGATCAATCCGGGTGAAGTTCATGCGATCATGGGCCCCAATGGTTCGGGCAAATCCACCCTTGCGAGCATCCTCGCAGGCAAATCCGACTACGAGATCACCGAAGGCTCCGTCGACTTTCTTGGCCATGATCTTCTCGAACTCGACCCCGAGGAGCGAGCTGCCGAAGGCCTCTTCCTTGCCTTCCAGTACCCGGTCGAAATTCCTGGCGTCACCAACACTTATTTCCTCCGCTCGGCGATCAACTCGATCCGCAAGCACCACGGCGAAGACGACATCACGCCGAAAGAATTCATGGCGCTGGTGAAAGAGAAGGCCGCGCTGATGGAGTTGGATTCTTCGATGCTCAGCCGATCTGTCAACGAAGGATTCTCCGGCGGCGAGAAGAAGCGAAACGAAATCTTCCAGATGGCCGTCCTCGATCCCAAGCTAGCCGTCCTCGACGAGACCGACTCTGGCCTCGACATCGACGCCCTCAAGATCGTCGCCAACGGAGTCAACACGCTTCGATCACCGGAGCGAGCCACGCTGGTCATCACCCACTATCAGCGGCTTCTGGACTACATCGTGCCGGATTTCGTGCATGTGCTGGTCGACGGTCGAATCGTGAAGTCGGGCGGCAAGGAACTCGCACTCGAACTCGAAGAGAAGGGCTACGATTTCATCAAAGAGGAACTCGCGGCCAAAGCCTAATGATGACCTCGATGAACACCATGGCCGATCCTTTTGTCGAAGCTTATGGCGAGCTGCGATCGCTGCTCTCGATCGAGGGTCCCGAGTGGCTCGTGCCGATTCGCGAAAAGGCGTTTCAAACCTACGCTCTCGCTGGCCTACCCACTCGCAAAGACGAGGAGTTTAAGTACACCTCCCTGCGTGAATTGAGCGAACAGAACTTTCGGTTTGGATTCGGAGCCAACGTGCTTCGCGAAGACCTCGTACCCCTCACCCTGGGCACCATCGAGTCCGCAACGGTCGGGTTCGTGAACGGCCAATACGCCCCCGAGATTTCCACCCACGATCATCTTCCCAAGGGAACCTTCATCGGACCGCTTTCCGAACTCCCCGAAGAGTTTGCTCCGATAGTCGAGAAGCACCTCACCAAGATTGCAACCTTGGAAGGCAAACTTGGCAGCACCAACGATGAGCGATTCGTGGCTCTCAACACGGCCTACCTGGGGGATGTAGCCGTCGTGATTCTTCCCAAGAGTTCGACCTTTGGTAAGACGATCCACCTTCAGTATGTGGTCTCGGGTGAGTCGGTTTTCTCGACGCCGCGAACGCTGATCATCCTCGGTGAGAACGCCGAAGCGACGGTGGTCGAATCCTTCGCAACGGTTGACGGACACGGATTCACCTGCCCGGTCACCGAGATCGAACTTGCGCCATCGGCAAGGCTGGAGCATATTCGCTATCAAGACGAATCCGCCGCTTCCCTGCACGTTTCGAACACCTTTGTGAATCAGGCTGGGAAGTCCGTGTACACCTCCAGCAACGTGAACTTTGGCAGTCAAGTCGCCCGCAACGACATCAATGCCTGGGTTGACGGCGAGTACTGCGAGACGTGGCTGAACAGCGCCAATGTGGGCACCGGCAATCAGGTCATCGATAACCACACGCGAATCGACCACGCCAAGCCCAACTGCCAGTCGTTCGAAGTCTATAAGTCGATCCTGAAGGATCACGCCGAGGGCGTGTTCAACGGCAAGATCTTCGTGTACGAAGACGCTCAGAAGACCGACGCTAAGCAGACTAACCAAGCGATTCTTCTCTCGCCAACGGCGACGATGAACACCAAGCCCCAGCTCGAGATCTTTGCCGACGACGTGAAGTGTACGCACGGAGCGACCATCGGCCAGCTTCGCGAAGACGCACTTTTCTACCTTCGGGCTCGCGGAGTCGAAAAGTCGAAGGCACAAGCCCTGCTTGTGTACGCATTCGCGGCTGAGGTTCTTGAGAAAATCGGCGAGGAAACCGTTCGTGATTTGCTCGAAGCCAGGTTGTTTGATAAACTGGCCTAAGTGGCCAGTTTTCCAGTCCGGTCGTTCCTGATCATCTTCTGCTGCACCATCTGCGGTGTGGTTGTCGGCCTCATTGTCGGATTGATCATGGGATCTATCGCGCCCGATTTTGGACGCGCACTCTTCGGATATCGGTCAGGAAACGAGGAGTACGCGTTCGATGGACGTCAGCTTGGAATCGGTCTCGGAATCGCCAATGGAGTTTGGGTTGGACTCTTTGCTGGCATTGCGTTAGTCATCGCCGAAGCCATCAAATATCTCAAGAAGGACTAAGCCGTCCGCAGGCTTAAAAAGCCTTCGACCGCCGACTGAATCTGCTCCGACGAAGGTCGCTCTTCCCATCGTTGGACATCTCCGGCATCAAGCGTTTCACCGGTGTCATCGTACATCAGGAACCACGCACGAAAATTCTCCGAGAAGAACAAGAAGAAGTCGAAGCCGAAGTACTGCGCCTTCTGCTCATCCTCATGCTTCTCGAATACGATCCAATCTCCATTGTCTCGTTTCCAGTACGTCACGATTCTTTCGAAGACGAAATACGGGCCAATTGTTCCGCTCCAAGTATTTCTTCTTGGGCATTTATGTCTAATTTCTATCGCACTATGTTAATTACGCGGCGTCCTAGCGACCAGGGGATTTGAAAGTCCATGAGGCTTTTTGGAAAACCAGCAACCTAAGCCCAGATTGTATTAGTAGAATAGGAACAGACATGCCTGGTCGCAGTCTCACCGTTGGGGGCATCCTCGCCTTCGTATGCGGCATCGCCGCATTTCCTATGCTGTCGCCTGCCCAAAAGAAGACGACCGCGCCAAAACCACCCAGTTTTCAGAATGACGTGGCACCTGTCATCGACAAATACTGCACGTCGTGTCACTCCGCCAAAGTCCCGCCTGGCGGAGCCAAACTCACGAAGGGCATGACGGGCACGGTCGCCCTCAGCGATCCTACCCTGTGGACTCGCGTGGCCAAGAATGTCGGCAATCATCACATGCCTCCAGAGGGCTCGCCTCAACCGACACCAGCTCAGCGTCGTGCAATCACCGAATGGGTCGATGGCGCCTTTAAGCAGGACTGCAACGTCGCCGATCCTGGCCGGGTTACACTGCGCCGCCTCAACCGAGAGGAGTACAACAACTCGGTTCGCGACCTGCTGGGAGTTTCGATTCGTCCCGCCGACGATTTTCCGAACGACGACGTGGGGTACGGCTTCGACAACATTGGCGACGTTCTCTCGATGTCCCCTCTCCTGATGGAGAAGTACCTAACAGCTTCCGACAAGGTCGTGAAAGACGCCATTCGCTTGCCAAGGACGATCACCCAGTCCGTTTCCGGCGAGTCGATGGCATACTCGGCGACTGGAGTTACGGCCCGAGAAGGAGCCCTCGAGTTCTATTCCAACGGCACGGGATCGGCTCACTTTCGAGTTCCCCGGAGCGGCTTCTATCGTATTCAAGTCAAGGCCGGTGAACAGCACGCCGGTCCCGAAAATTCCAAACTCGAACTCAAAATGGGTCGAGACCTGCTCACGACTTTTAACATCACCGATCTGTTCGGCAAGCCCGGAATCTACACGTTCCCCGTCCGACTGGGTGAAGGCGAGGTAACTCTCAGCGTTTCGTTCATCAACGATTACTATGTGGCGGCGCAAGGCAAGCAGCCCGCCCAAGACCGTAACGCCTATGTTTATGGTATGGAGCTCATCGGTCCTATCGAAGATGGATCCGTCCGCACGAACTTCCAACAGAAGCTGATTCCAACCATTCCTCCCAAGGAGGCATGGAATACCGACGCCCGCAAATCGTTGGAGTGGTTTGCCTCGCGCGCCTACCGACGTCCTGTCACGGCCGAAGAACTTGATCGGCTAATGGTCGTGTTCAACATGGGGACCAAGTCGGGTGAATCCTACGAACGATCGATGCAGCTCGCCTGCCAGGCTGTTCTTTGTAACCCGAACTTCCTCTTCCATGTGGAACTCGATGCCTCGAACACGTCGCGTGCACTCAGCCCGTTTGAACTCGCCTCGCGTATGAGCTACTTCATGTGGTCATCCACCCCGGACGAGACCCTCTTCGCATTGGCAAAGAGTGGCGAACTTACCAAACCGGAAGTGCTCAAGGAACAGGTCAGCCGCATGCTGGCCGATCCCCGTTCGCAGTCGATGGTCGACAACTTCGGAATGCAATGGCTGCAACTCCGCAAGCTGTACAACTTTCAACCGGACAAGACGAAGTTCCCGACCTACAACGACAACCTCATGAACGCGATGATTGAGGAATCGAAGCTGTATTTTGCCAACGTGATGCACGAAGATCGGCCGATCCTGGACTTCATCGACAGCAAATACACGTTTGTGAATGAAGCCCTGGCCAAACACTACGGGATTTCCGGCGTGACCGGTGAAAACTTCCGCAAGGTCAGCACAGAAGGCAGTGGCCGAGGTGGGGTCCTTACCCAAGCCGCCGTTCTCGCGATTACATCGAACCCAACCCGGACCAGCCCAACCAAGCGAGGCAAGTGGATTCTCGAGCAGATCCTCGGTACGCCACCTCCCGCGCCACCTCCCGGCGTCGACGACCTTTCCAAGACCAGCGCCGTGAATGCGAGCCTCACCTTGCGCCAGCAGATGGAGGTTCACCGCAAAAATCCAACGTGCGCGGTGTGCCATACCAAGATGGACAGCCTCGGATTTGGCTTTGAGAATTACGACGCCGTGGGCCGCTATCGCACCATGGACGGATCGATGAAGATTGATTCGACCGCAACGCTCCCAGACGGCAAGAAGTTCTCGGGTCCATCTGAACTCAAGACCGTGCTGATGGGCAACAAGAACGAGTTCACGTACAGCTTCGCGGAGAAGATGATGACCTTTGCCCTCGGGCGAGGCGTCGACACCAAAGACAAGTGCTTCATCGACGAAATCGTGAAGAAGTCGGCCGCAAGTAATTACAAGTTTTCAAGTATCGTTCAAGGCATCGTCGCCAGCGACCCGTTTAAGAAAAGAAAAGGAGAAAAATGAGCCATAACCCACTCGACCGCCGAACGTTTCTGAAGGGCCTTGGAACCCTGATGGCGCTCCCGACCTTGGAAGCGATGGCGCCTTTGGTGTACGCATCCGGTTCTGGAGCGGTGGCGGCGAACCCGACACGCATGGCGTTCGTCTTCGTGCCCAACGGAATCAACATGGCAGAATGGACCCCCAAAGCGGCTGGCGCTTTGGAGATTTCCCCGATTCTCCAACCTTTGGCTGAACTCAAGAATGATATCTCCGTTCTGACGGGCTTATCTCAGCAAAACGCTTTCGCCCTCGGCGACGGTCCCGGAGACCACGCTCGATCGACGGCGGCATGGCTGACAGGCGTTCACCCTCGAAAGACGGCTGGCGCAGACATCAAAAACGGAATCTCGGTCGACCAGGTGGCAGCTCAGTCCATCGGCAAGAACACCCGCTTTGCGTCGCTGGAAAGCGGGTGTGAGCGCAGCGGATTGGCAGGAGACTGCGATAGCGGCTATTCATGCGCCTACTCCAGCAACATCGCTTGGCGAAGCGAGAACACGCCGGTGCCGAAGGAAGTAAATCCTCGTCTTGTGTTCGAGCGCCTGTTCGGCAATGGAGCCAAGGGCGACCAAGATGAGAGCCTGGCTCGGCGACAGCTTTTCAATAAGTCGATTCTCGACTTCGTAATGGAAGATGCAGCCAGCCTCAAGTCTCGCCTCGGCAAACGAGACCAAATGAAGATGGAAGAGTATTTCGTGGCAGTCCGCGACATCGAGCAGCGTCTGGTGGCTTTCGAAAGTCAAGCTAAGCTTGAAGCAGCCGCCGGAATCGGTAAGCCGCAAGGAATTCCCGGCGACTTTGGCGACCATATTAAGCTCATGGGCGACATGATGGTCCTCGCCTTCCAAGCTGACCTCACCCGAGTCGCCACCTTCATGTTTGCCAACGACGGATCGAACCGCTCATACGCTCAAATTGGGATCAGCGACGGTCACCACGATGTGAGCCATCACGGCATGCAAGCCGAGAAGTTGGCGAAGAAGAAAGCGATCGATACTTATCACATCGAGCAACTGGGCTATGTGCTGAAGAAGATGAAGTCGATCAAGGAAGGCAACTCTACCCTTCTCGACAATACGCTTTTGGTTTACGGAGCGGGCATCAGCGATGGCAACGCCCACAATCATAACAACCTCCCGATCCTGCTTGCCGGTCATGGCGGCGGATACAAGTCGGGCCAGCACGTGGTGTATCAAGACCACACTCCGCTGAATAACCTGTTCGTAACGATGCTGGATCGTGTGGGAGTCAAGATCGAAACCCTCGGCGATTCGACTGGGCGACTGCAAGGCTTGTTCTAAGGCGAGGCGTGGGGGCGCTCGATCGGCTTATTCGCGACGCCATCGAGGATGGCATCTTTCCCGGCGCGGCTTACGCCGTTTGTCGTCGGGGCGAGATCGATCAAGGATTCATCGGACGCTTCACTTACAATCCCGATTCCCCCGCGGTTGGGCCCGAGTCCGTTTGGGATCTCGCGAGCGTCAGCAAAGTCATCGGCACGACGTCGGCGGTGATGCTTCTGGTTCAAAGTGGCCAGCTGGATCTCGACAAAACGGTCGCGAGCGTGATTCCTGAGTTCGCGACTCACGGCAAGGAAAAGATCACCTTCCGCAACCTCATGGTCCATGACTCGGGTCTCATCGCCTTCCGACCGTATCAAGAGTCGTTCACACGGGCTGAGGATGTCATGGCCGCGATCTATAACGAAGAGCTGACCTATGCCACCGGCAGCCAATGTGTATACAGCGATCTCAGCATGATTCTTGTTGGTGAGGCGATTCATCGTCTCACGGGTCGGACCTTGGATGTCTTCCTTCGCAACGAAGTCTTTGCGCCTCTCGGAATGAATCACACCGGGTACTTCCGTCCTGACACGTCGACCTTCTTAAATGCCGTATCGCGGACGTCGTGTGTTCCGACGGAACGGATCGAGCCTTGGAGGCGGACCTTGCGCCAGCTTCGCGGCGTCGAGAGCGCCTTTGCCGAGAGTCCGGAACATATTCAGGGTGAGGTACACGATCCGACTGCGACCGTCCTCGATGGAGTCGCCGGCCACGCGGGTCTCTTCGCAACACTTGGCGATCTGATTACCTTCATGAGGAACTTCACATCGTCAATGCCAATGCTCTTTGCTCGGGAAACGATTGCAGAGTTCACCAAATGCCAGGGTTCGCTGAGTACCCGCGCATTGGGTTGGGATACCAAGTCGCCAGAAGGTTCATCGGCGGGAAGCAAGTTCGGACCTCGCTCGTTTGGGCACACCGGCTATACAGGAACGTCGATTTGGTGCGATCCTGACGATGGAACGTTCGCGATCCTATTATCCAACCGCGTCCATCCGACGAGTGAAAACACAAAGATCTTGACCTTCCGGCCAGAATTTCATGAGATTGCCACCGAGAGCCCCGTTTGATCTTTATGTGTCGTTAACAATGCGACGCTAATATTGCTAGATTTTCGCGAGGATCGCACCCGGCAGGAACTTCTCGGCGCTTTTTGTCCGCGCTCTGGTTATGTATAACTTTTTGCCATATAGTTACACATCAGTGATGAATTTCCAAAGTATTCATTCCGATTCGAAATACACCCATTGGCCCTGTTTTTAGGTACAAATGGACTCATTCGCAAAAATCTCTATTGAAATTCATAGAAAGCTCGTTATAATGTGCCCAACGTTCATATGTTAACCATATGAATCGGAGATCATTCATGCGAAATCGTGCATTTACTCTAATCGAGTTGCTCGTCGTCATTGCGATCATCGCAATCCTGGCAGCAATCCTCTTCCCCGTCTTCGCCCAAGCCAAGCTTGCCGCAAAGAAAGCTTCTTCGATCAGCCAGAACAAGCAGATCACCTTGGCTAACATCATGTACGAAGCCGACGTGGACGACATGTTCACCCTCGGAATGCAGCAGTACAGCAAGTTCGTGCCCTCCGCCACTACGCCGGTCTATACCTGGGTGCACCTGCAGCAGCCCTACATGAAGAACATGCAGATGATGGTCGACCCGGCCGTCGGAGACACCAACAACGAGTACGGCAGTGGCCCGAACGCTTGGTGGTACAACCAGGATCGACACCCGCAGTATGGTTACAACTACCTCTTCCTCTCGCCTTGGTACGACTGCGACTACTCGCTGTCCCGATCGGCAACGGCAGCTTCGGCTCCGGCTGAGACGGTTATGTTCACCACGTCGCAATCGTTCACCAAGAACGAGCGAGTTGGTTGGTACGGCGTAAACGCCCCTGGCGCATGGCCGATCACGGCTCCAGCACCTCACGCTTGTATCTGGTGGGATGGCACGGCAGGATCTGGTAACTGGTCCGCTGGCGGCGTAAAGAAGATCACGTCGAGCACCCGAGTTAACACCTACAACGGCGCAATCGTTGGATTCGTCGATGGCCACACCAAGCTCCTGAAAGATGGCGCCCTGGCTGCAGGTACCGACTACGGCACAGCAGTTCCTGGCGGCGCGGCAGACGGCGCAGTCATCACCGATATGACCAAGTATCTGTGGGACCTCGACGGCACGACGACCGACCTTGGCTTCTAATATGAAGAAAGTATTAGCTGCTCTTCTCGTAGCCTCTTCGATCGCAGTGATCGGATGCGGTTCCGGTGGTGAAGGTACTGAGATGAAGGCGGGCGGTCAGGCCGCAAAGCCTGCCCAGCTTCCAACCGGAGAAAAGGCCAAATCCAGCATCGCCGATCCGACGCCGGTACCGGCTCCTCCCGGAGTCAAGACCGGTACGCCCGGCGGCTAGTCACAGTCAGCTAAGACAAAAGAAACGGCCCGGAGAAATTCTCCGGGCCGTTTCTTTTTTGTCTGCTATCGGTTTGCTTTCTCCACGAAGGATTCCAAGCTCATCGGGCCCAGATCTCCCTCCTCACGGCATCGAACGCCCACCGTGCCATTCTCCATATCCTTGTCGCCAAGGATCAGCATGAACGGAACCTTCTGCAATTGATTCTCACGAATCTTCTTGCCAAGGGTCTCGCGTCGATCGTCGACTTCCACTCGGAAGCCATACTTGTCTCGAAGCTCGATAGCAATCTCGGCGGCTCGCTCGTTGTGGCGATCCGCAATCGGGAGCATCGCAACCTGAACCGGCGCCAGCCAGAATGGGAACGCACCCGCGTACTGCTCGGTAAGTAATCCAATCATCCGCTCCAGCGAACCGAACGGCGCACGGTGAATCATGACTGGCCGGTGGGGCTTGCTGTCCTCGCCGATGTACTCCAGCTCGAACCGCTCGGGCAGGTTGTAGTCCACCTGGACCGTGCCCATCTGCCAGTCGCGGCCAAGAGCATCCTTGATGATCATGTCCAACTTCGGACCGTAGAACGCGGCGTCACCAACCGAAACCTCGTACTCGAGTCCTTTGGCGTCGCAGGCATTCTGAATCGCTTCCGTCGCCAGCCGCCAGTTCTCATCGTCTCCGATGTACTTGTCGGATGCGGGATCCTTGATACCAACGCGCGCCCGATACTCAGTCAGGCCAAGTTTCTTAAGCACGGCCTGGATCAAGTCGACAACGGCGGTGAACTCTTCCAGAAGTTGGTCCGGTCGGACGAACACGTGGGCGTCATCCTGCGTAAAACCTCGCGCTCGAAGGATGCCAGTAACTTCCCCGCTCTGTTCGTACCGATACACTGTTCCCATTTCAGCCAATCGAACCGGTAGGTCGCGGTACGACCGCAGTTGCGACCGGTAGATCTCGATGTGGAACGGACAGTTCATCGGCTTGAGGATGAATGTCTCCTTCTCCTCGTCCTCCATGAACGGGAACATCTTGTCTCGGTAGTTGTATACGTGACCCGAAACCTCGAATAGCTTGATGTTGCCCAGGTGCGGCGTGACCACCGGCTGGTAGCCTCGGCGCATCTGCTCATTGTTCATGAACTCCACCATCGTCATGCGAAGCTGAGCGCCTTTGGGCAGCCACAGCGGCAAACCGGTTCCCACGCGTGGGCTGAACATGAAGAGTCCCAGCTCGCGGCCAAGAATTCGGTGGTCGCGTCGCTTGGCTTCTTCAATGTGCTCAAGGTAGGCATCGAGCTCTTCCTTCGTCTCAAAAGCCGTTCCGTAGATGCGTGTCAGCTGCTTGTTCTTGACGTTGCCACGCCAGTAGGCACCCGCAAGACTCGTGAGTTTGAACGCCTTGATCTCCTTCGTTGAATCCACGTGCGGCCCTCGGCAAAGGTCCAAGAATCGGTGCTGGACGCCTTCGCGGTCCGTTCGCTGCTGGTTGTAGAACGAGATCGCCTCACCTTCGGGAATCGCGTCGAGAAGCTGAAGTTTATATTCTGCGACATCCTCACCCATACCGGGGATGGTGGCGTCGAGGATTAGCGCCTTCGCCTGATCGCGTGAGACTTCGGTGCGTTCGATACGCTGGTCGAGCTTAGACAACTCCTTCATGCGCTTCTCGATCGACTCGAGTTCCTCTTCCTTCAGCGGAGTCGGGAAGTCGATGTCGTAATAGAAGCCATTCTCGATCGGAGGTCCGATGCTGAGCTTCGCGCCAGGATAGAGTTCAGTGACGGCCTGAGCCATCAGGTGGGCGGCGGAGTGCCGCAAACGGTAGAGGTATGAGTCCTCGTATTTTTCCTTCATATGTTTGTGCCTCCCTTACCAAGGGATTGTCGATGTCCCTTTGAGTATATCCCAGTGCTGGCGAGGCGGGATGCTAGCGCAAGGAAGCGTGGGAAGCCGCTGAGCCAGCGCAAAGAAGCGAAGAGAATGGTCAGACAATACCGGCAGCCTATCTTCAATGCATGTAATATCCTTCAATGCTCCGAAGGACAGACTTTAGAAAACTAAGCGTTTGGCAAAAGTCAAAATCTCTTTGTAGTTCTCACTATCGAATGGCAAGCCAGTTGCCGGAGATTGAGAAGTTCGGAATTGCTTCGCAAATTCGGAGGGCCGCATTGTCAGTTCCTCTTAACATTGCAGAGGGTCACGGTCGAAATTCAAATTTGGAATTCAGTCGCTTCCTTCACATGGCTCTTGGATCAGTCAGAGAGCTTGAAACAATATATGAGATCGGTTTAGATCTTGGCTATTTCGATTCGGTTACCGAGATTCTAGCTTCGCTCGATGAAATTGCTCGAATGCTGACGAGCCTCATTCATAAACTCAACTCATGAACAAAGCTTATGTTCACGTCTTCTATCTCTTCTTCTTCCTCCTCTTCCCTGCGCTGGCCCTGCCGCTTCTTCGCGCTTCTTCCCATTCTTCCTCTTCCCTGCGCTGGCCCAGCCGCTTCCTCGCGCATCCTCCCCCTTCTTCCTCTTCTTTGCGCTTCCCTGCGCTTCCCTGCGCTTGCTTTGCCGCTTCCTCGCGCTCCGGCTTATCCCCGGCTAGCCCCTTGAAATGTTCGGCTTCCGAAGCTATAATGACCCTATGACCCTGTCTGCATTGCTGCTCATGGCGTCGCACCGATCGGATTTCAACGCGACCAATGCCCTTGCCGATCTCACTGCCTTCCGAAAGCAGGCCTATTCCTCGATCAAGACCCGAGAGGATTTAGATGCGGCGAACAAGTCGGTAAAGGAAAAAGCGCTCGAAACCCTCAAGGACGTCAAGATTTCGGACACGGACAGCGCCCAATGCTACGCCCTTGCCCAAATTTATGTGATGGGAGAGCAATGGAAGGAGTCCATCGATTCGGCCGAGAAGTTCGTCGCATCGAACCCCGCCGAAAAGTTTCAGGGCGAGAGCCTGATTGTTCGCTCAGCCTCGCAATTGAAAGACGTGAACGTCGTTCTCAAGCACAGTGTGGGTATCAAGCTACCGGACTCCATGGACGGATACTCATTCGCGGCCACCTGGATTCGCACGCCCTTTGAACTGGTGAAAGAAAAGAAGGGCATCAAGAGCGCACTCAAGATTTCGGACGATTACGACACGCAAGTCCGCGCCATGACGAGCCTAAAGGATCCAGTCAAGAAGAGTTGGAGCTCGACCTACCCCAGCCTCGCGGCGAATGCATTGGCTGAGTCAGGCGACATCAATGGTGCGGTGAAGCGCATCGACGCCGCTTTGGTTGGCCTGGACGCAAAGGAGGGTCGATCGCTGAACATGCTCAAGAAGCAGCTCTCACTCCCCGGACATCCTTATCCCGCTCTCAAGTTCTCTACCGGATACGGAACCTTTGACGAAGACCAGATGGTTGGCAAGGTGGTTATCCTCGACTTCTTTGCCCACTGGTGCGGCCCGTGCATCGCCACCTTCCCGCGAATGGAGCAAATGTACTCCGACCTTCACCCGAAGGGCCTCGAGGTTGTGGGAATCACTCGCTACTATGGCTACTTCGGACGTGAAAATACTCAGGCCCGCGATATGCCGAAAGAGACCGAGTTCGCGAAGATGGATGGCTTTATCAAGGAACATAAGCTGCCTTGGCGCGTTATGTATGGCGAGCAAGACAACTTCGAAAACTACGGCTGTGCGGCCATTCCCTACTGCGTCGTCATCGACAAGAAGGGTGTGATCCGAAAGATCGAGGTTGGCAACTATCCTGATAAGTTCGCGGAGTTCCGCAAGTTCATCGAGGGGCTGCTCGCCGAATAATGTCTTCCATCGAAAGCCTCATCGGCCTGGCCTGCCAGGTAAACGACCTTGTTGCCCAAGCGACCCGCCCAGCGATCGTCGCCCAGGGCCTGACGTCGGCTTCGTTTGACCTCCTCTCCGCCATTTGGGCGGCCGACGGACGCGAGTCGCAAGCCGAGATCGGTAAGCGACTTGGCCTGTCTCGCGCCACAGTCAGCGAAGCAGTTTCCGGACTGGAGAAAGCAGGCTATGTGGTGCGAAAGCCTTCGCCGGTGGACTCACGCGCAGTCAACCTGGAACTCACTTCCGGTGGACACAAGAAGGTCAAAGCTATCCTCGCCGAAATGCGACGGATCCAAGGCGAGATTGAAGGACGTATCGGCGCGAAAGAAGCCGACTCCGCCTCAAAGACGCTAAGAAAAATCCTAAATTCTTTACGAGACGAGGTTTCTTGAGTCTTTCGGGCGGTACGAACCGTCCGAGAAATTGTAAGGAAGGGTGCCATGCTACGGATAGTAGGCATACAACGATCGGAAAACGTGCACGAGGAGTTTGTTCTCCTACAGAATCATTCCTCGCTTCGAATGAAACTACGGGGGCATGTGATCATGTCCGACGCCTACCTTAACCACTATGCGCTGAACGGGCTTTGTGTGTTCACCGACGAGGAACTGATTCATCCGGGCGCCTTCGTCCTGGTGTATTCCGGCACAGGTATCAATCGTTGGGGCAAGACCAAGCAAGGAGCGCTGGTGTACATCTGCTTTGCCGGTAGTCACCAGCCTATTTGGCAATCGGCACCAGGGCCCAACCATATCCTGAGCACCCAGCACACCTACGAAGAGCGGACGTCGCCGATCGAAGAACTGGTCCGTTAAACTCGCTTCACGACTCGGCCCGCTTTAGCGGCGAGCTTCTCGATCTTCTCCATATTCCCGCCTGGCCGTACATTGACAAGTTCGAGGCGATTTGCCAGCGACGCCACGAGTCGGTCTCGCACTTGATTGTTCACGCCAACAAACTTCGCTTCGGGCCGGAATGGAGAGATCACAAGGTCCGTAGTCGGGTCGAACTCATACCTCCATAACCTCGCCATCCGAAATGCCTCGTTACGCAGGTCTTCACCCAAGACTTGAAACAATCCTCGGTCCAGGCAGAGAATCCTTGGCGCGCCCCAGCGAAGTGGAACCACCGCTGATCGCTGATACTCCGGTCGGTCGTGCCCGGTAACCAATACTTCCCCGTTCAAGACGCCTTCTTCCGTAAGCCTCTCAATTTCGGATAGTTGATATTCCGATGCGTGACGCGAACTGAGCACCGCGAACGTCTTAGCATTCAGAAGTTTGGTGTTGCCATACAGAAACACCATCGCCGGCGGGTCGGGATCAAACTGCTCAATCTTCTCGGGATAGCCCGCATCGGTGATCACAGTCCACCGAACATCGAGCGTTTCCAACCGCTTCTCCATCGGTTCTATTTCCTTCACCAGCGTTTCGCGATGATTCACCAAGTATTCCGCCGCTTTCCGCAGCAGGCCATACTCCTCGCGGTATGCCTCTTCCGAAAGTGCGAAGAACTCCTCCGGAGTTCTCGACAGCAAATCGTTTCGAGCTAAAACCTTCACCACCGAGCGGCCACCGATCCCGGGCGTCATGGCCAGGATCAAGGTAAATGTTCGACGCGAAATGCTCATTGGCTGGCTAACAAAGCTGCGGCGGTAAGGAGAATCTTCACGGCGGTTTCCCCCGACCGGTTCATTTCGTCCTCGACTTCCTGATGGCTGAGCTCGGTGACGGATATGCCACAAGCTAGGTTGGTGACGACAGCTAGGCAACCATAGTCGACCCCGGCTTCGTGCATGACGATCGCTTCTGACGAAGCCGTCATTCCCACCACATCGGCGCCCATTCGCTTGTAGAGATTGATCTCGCCGGGCGTCTCGTAACGCGGGCCGTTTCCTCCCAAATACACACCTTCAGCCTGAAGAACAACCGAATTTGCCGCAGCCGCTTGACTCAGGGCGTGTCGAGTGCTCGTGGCAAACGGATTTGAGAAGTCAGTATGAACCACGGTGTCATCGAACATCGTCGTGTTCCGAAAGGTCATATCGAAAAACTCGGAGCAGTTAACCAATGTGCCTGGCCCCCAGTCTTCGCGAAGGCTCCCAACCGCTGCCGACGACAGGCAAAACCGAACTCCCAGCTGTTTCAAAGCTTCGGCCATCCCCGCGTAGTTGACCTTATGAGGGGGCACCTTATGTCCCGCCGAGTGCCGACTGAGCAGCAAGAAACTGTGGCCATTATTCTCGAGGTGTCGGCCGCGAATGGTTCCCCTTGGCGTCGGAATATGGACCGGTGTGCCGCCCAGTGTGGCGAGGCGTGACCCAACGCCGGTCCCTCCGATGATCGCGACATCGAACTGCATAATAAGGCGATTATGGCCCGAAATAGGCCAAACTAACACCGTGATCCTTCGGGAAGTGCTCCACGCCCATATTCCAACTCTCACCGAGTCCAGCTCGGTGCGCGAGGCGGTGGACAAAATGGACATCTATCAGTTCCCCGGATTGGTGATTATAAACCAGGATCAGAAACCGATCGCGGTCATAACAGAAGGAGACATTTGCCGCGAGGCAACCCGCCGCGACAGCGTGCTTTCCCTGAGCGGTGAACCGGCGATGATGATCGCCACTAAAGATCCGACCACGGCAGATGTGAACCTGGAAATCTCCGACGCACTCCATCGAATGCTCGCGAGCGGACTCACAATCTTGCCCGTTACGGACACCGGTAGGTTGGCCGGTGTAGTCCTTAGGGTGGACCTTCTCCAAGCCTTGATGATGGATGCCGCCGAGCGAGCGTAGAAAGCGACATGTTGAAACTTGGCGACCCTTTCCCGTCCTTCTCGCTTCCGGACCAAAACGGAAATTCTATAACGAATGACACGCTGAAGGGGCACAAGGCGGTCGTGTACTTCTATCCGAAGGACAATACGCCAGGATGTACTATGGAAGCCTGCGATTTTCAGTCTGGACTCGCCAAGATTCCCGGCGCAATTGTCGTTGGGGTCTCACCGGACGGAGTCAAAAAGCACCAAAACTTTGCCAAGAAATTTGGCCTCGAATTTTCTCTGCTCGCCGATACCGAACGCGCCTTGATCGATGCATGCGGGCTGTGGGTCGAGAAGACATTTTGGGGCAAGAAGTACATGGCCACCGCCCGAACGACCTACATCCTCGATGAGAGCGGAATCATCCGCCACATCTTTGAGAACGTGAATCCGATCGGTCACGCGGCAGAAGTGACCAAGACTCTGAAGTCCCTATAGTCCCCGCTCAGGGGTACCAAAGGGCGAAGGCGCGCCCGTATACTCTTGACATGAGCTTGCCCAACGACTTTTGGCGTTCCGTGTTGAAGCGTGGCTTCCGCAGCATGGCCGAAGAAGAATCGCTGAATGACGTCAAAAAGCAGTTTCAGCAATACTCCACCCACAACTACAAGCCCCTGCCCGTGAACCTGATCAAGGGAGATGGTGTTTATGTATGGGACGAAGAAGGCAACGAGTACCTGGACTTCATTGGAACCTATTCGGCAACCGCCCACGGACACCTTAATCCGGCAGTTGTGAAAGCTCTCAAGGACCAACTCGATTCCGTCGCCGTCGTCTCCCGCGCGTTCTACAATGCCGAGGTTGGTCTTTTCTGCCAGGCGTTAGCCGAGTATTGCGAACTCGATATGGTCTGCCCGATGAACAGCGGCGCGGAAGCCAATGAAACCTGCATAAAACTCGCGAGGAAATGGGGCTACACGGTCAAAGAAGTGCCGGATAACCAAGCCGAGATCCTTGTCTTTCAGGACAATTTCCACGGCCGCACTACTACCATCGTAGGATTTTCAACCGAGGAAGCTTACAAGCACAACTTTGGCCCCTTCACTCCAGGATTCAAAGTGGTGCCGTTTGGCGATATCGAAGCCGTGAAGGCAGCGATCACCCCCAACACAGTAGCCGTACTAGGAGAACCCATCCAAGCCGAAGGGGGCATCATCATCCCGCCGAAAGGCTTCCTCGCCGACCTCCGCAGAGTCTGCACTGAGAACAACGTGCTCCTCATCTGGGACGAGGTTCAAACCGGCTTCTGCCGTACAGGCAAGCGATTTGCCTGGCAATATGAAGACGCTAAACCGGATCTCCTCGCTGTAGGTAAACCCCTTGGAGGCGGATTGCTGCCGGTGTCAGCCGCTGTTGGCCGTAAGGAAATCATGGAAGTGTTCCAGCCCGGCGACCACGGCAGCACGTTTGGTGGAAATCCGTTGGCTGCAGCGGTAGCGATCACCGCCCTTGCCGTTATGGAAGAAGAACATTATGCGGAACAAAGCACTGCAATGGGCAATCTCATGCGATCGCTGCTTAGTAACCTTCCCTATTCTCAGATTGTTGACGTTCGAGGAAAAGGCTTGCTCATCGGCTTTGAAGTCGATGAGACGGTCGACACGGTAAAGCTCAGTGCGAATCTCACGAAGAACGGAATCCTCACCAAAGAGACGCGCAACCGAACTTTCCGGCTTACTCCGCCCCTTACGATTCCCGAAGGCATTGTTCGCGAAGCGGTTGGCCGAATCGACGCTGCATTCGCCGCAACGATTTAACACAGGTACAGTGAAGGAAGCTTATGGCTGATATGATCACTGCGCCGAGCTTGAAAAAAATGCGCGATGCAGGCAAGAAGATTGTTTGCTTAACGGCATATGACTACCCATCCGCGCTCATCGCAGATGCCGCTGGCGTCGACCTAGTCCTCGTGGGAGACTCCCTCGGAACCACGATTCAAGGGCACGAAACAACCCTTCCCGTCGATTTAGAGGATGTTTGTTATCACACGAGCATCGTCCGCCGAGGCATCAAGCGCGCGCTCTTGGTCGCCGATTTACCATTCGGATCCTATAACGTGTCCGTCGAGCAAGCGGTGGAATCTTCGATCCTTTTGATGAAGGCAGGAGCATCGGCAGTGAAGCTTGAAAGCGATTACACTGAAGCCATCTCCGCTATCACGAAGGCGGGCATTCCAGTGATGGGGCACCTCGGATATACTCCGCAATCCTTTTATCGTTTTGGCGGCGCAAAGATCCAAGGAAAGGGCGATTCCGGGTCCGCACTTATCGAAATTGCAAAGGAATTGGAATCGGCCGGCGCATTCGGAATTGTTTTAGAACTAATCCCTGCCGATCTTGCCAAGAGGATTACCAATGCGATTTCGATTCCGACCATTGGTATCGGCGCAGGCATCGAATGCAGTGGCGAAATCCAAGTGTGGCACGATATTCTCGGCATATCCGAGACCCCGTTCCGCCACACAAAGTTCTTTATGAATGGGAGAGACCTGATGTCGCAAGCCGTTCAGCAGTACGTCGATTCGGTTCGCCAAGGAAGTTTTCCAGGGCCGGAGAATTCGGTTTGAACATCGTTCGAAAAATCGGAGAATTCCCCCGCAATCCGACCATCATTACGGGTTTCGTCCCAACGATGGGAGCGCTTCACGAAGGTCACCTTTCGCTCATTCGTATGTCGGCTAAAGAAAACGACAGAACGGTCGTCAGTATCTTCGTCAATCCGACGCAATTTGGTCCGAACGAAGACTTTTCCCGATATCCAAGACCGTTTGAAGAAGACTGCCGACTGGCCTTCGAATGCGGGGCCGATTTGATATTTGCGCCTGATGCAGAAGATATTTATTCGACGAACCCGACGACCGTGTCTGTCCCCTATGTTACCGACCAATTTGAGGGACAGCGACGACCTGGACATTTCCAAGGAGTTGCGACTATAGTCACAAAATTATTCAATATCGTTGCACCTACTAATTCCTATTTTGGCGAGAAGGACCTTCAACAGTGCGCTCTAGTTAAGAAGTTAGTGGATGATTTAAATCTTCCCACCAACATTCGAATATGCGAAACGGTTCGCGAACCAGACGGACTCGCGATGTCCAGCCGGAACCGATATTTGAGTTCAAAAGACCGAGAGCTAGCCCCGATGATTTACCAGGTTCTAGCTAGGTCCAAAGACCTTTTATTAAATGGCGAAGACATCGAATCGACTCTGGACCTCCAGGCAAAAGCCTTATCCGAGCGCGGCTTCCGCGTCGACTATCTCGCCTTGGTAGATCGATTAACTATGCATCCCACACAAAGCATCATAGATAATGCCTCACTTATAATTGCTGCCTACCTCTCAAATACCAGATTGATTGATAACATCAGAGTGGTTGGGTAATATCTTAGTATCGTGCCTAGCACGGGACGTTGATGATGAGTAAAAACGTACAAAAGGTAAAAAACAGCCTGAAATTTAAGGCTGATGAGAAGGAAGGACTTCTCACCATTCGATTCGGAGTGAAGAAATTTGTCATTCCTCACAAGGTTCGAATGCTGAGCGACGGAAAGTATATGTTCCTTTCCTTCACCGCTTCTTCCGAACTCTACCAAGTGGTCGGCAAAGACCTCAAAGCGATGGAGAAATCCACCGATGCGACCGACGCTTTCAATGCGCTGAACCCTGGACGAAAGGGACGCCGAGGCCGAAAGGCACGCAGTTCCGTCCAGATGAGCCCCGAACTCGAGGAAGCGCTCAAGAATATCCCCAGCGGATATCGATTGGGTTACGGCACCGATGGCTCGGTGAAGCTCGTAAAAACTCGCACACGCCGAAAGAAAGGCGCCTAAAAGTGCCAAAATAATATCTGGTGCCCTAGTAGCTCAACGGTAGAGCGGCTGATTTGTAATCAGTAGGTTGCGGGTTCGATTCCTGTCTGGGGCTCCAGTTCCACATTAAATTGCTGGAGATCCTTCCCGTCGAATCAGTTGGCTCAGAGTCTGGACTAGAATCGAGCTCTCCACTGGTTTTGCCAAGTGAGCCTGGAATCCCGCGCTTAGCGCCCGCTCTCGATCTTCTTCCCGAGCAAAGGCCGTCAGGGCCACCGCAGGTGTGTTCCCGCCCTGGGCATCCGTCAATTGCCGCACCTTCTCGATGAACTCATAGCCATCCATGCCGGGCATGCCAATGTCGCTGACGAGAATGTCGGGTCTGAAGGATTCCAAGATCGGAAGCGCCGAGATCGCGTCCTCGGCCATGTTCACGTCGGCACCGCTCTCTTGCAGGATGAGCGCAAGTAAATCTCGCGTTCCCTCGTCGTCTTCCAACACCACGACCTTCACGTTGTCAAGCGGACGACCACGAGGCATGGCCACCAAAGGCTGACGAGGCGATTGCGTGAGCGAAGGATCGATCGGAAATGAAATTGTAAAGACAGCGCCCTTGCCCGGCCCCTCGCTGGCGGCCTCGATATTGCCGCCATGAAGTTCCACCAACTGCTTGACGATCGAGAGACCAAGGCCGAGGCCACCTTGAGAGCGCGTAATAGTCGCATTGGCTTGGCGGAATCGATCAAACACAAAGGGCAGGAAAGACGGTGGTATTCCCTCGCCATTGTCCGAAACAGTAAGCACGGCCGAGCTGCCATCTTTCACCAGCTTTACGTCCACTTGCCCGCCCCGCTTGGTGAACTTCACCGCATTGGAAATCAGGTTGGTGACAATCTGGTGCAATCGCCCGGCATCGCCATGAATCAAAACGTCTTGTGAGGGCAGGTCGAGATTTAAGGCAATGGCCTTGTTGCTGGCGGCCAGTCTGCAACCTAACGAAGCCTCCTCGATGATTACGGACAGCAAGACGACCTCCATGTTCATCGGCACCTTGCCCGATGTCATACGGCTGATGTCCAGTAGTTCTTCAATCAGTTTTGCTTGCAGCTTGGAGCTTGTCTCGATTGCGACAAGTCCTTCTCGGACAACTTCATCGTCGATCTTCCGCTTCTGCAGGAGTTCGGCCCATCCGAGGATCGAAACCAATGGAGTCCGAAGTTCGTGGGAGACTGTGGCCACGAATTCATCGCGCAGACGACTTGCGCGCTCGGCCTCACCTCGGGCGTGTCGCTCATCGGCCAGGATTCTCTCGTGGCGAGCTTGGGCCTCCTTTCGCTCAGTGATATCCTGCATGTAAACGAACATGCCTTGCTCTTCGGGGAATGCTCGGAATTGGAACCATCTGGGTCCTCCCTCCCGCTCCGGCACGTCCATCGAAACAAACTGCCCTAAGTTCTTAGCGTCGATGAGCTGCTGCTTGATCGACTCTTGCTCAGGCGGGAAGAAATCCCACAGCACTTGGCTATCGACCGTGGCATATTGTCCAACCATCTCCCGCATGGCGCGGTTGGCGTGGGTAATTCGCCAATAGTTGTCAACAGCAAAAAATCCGTCGCTAACGCTGTCGAGAATAAGGGAAAGGTGATCGCGCTGGCTATCTCGTTCCAACGAAGCGTCGCGGTAAGATCGCACCGCCTCACGCAGCAGTTCGCAAATGACGCAAATGAACAGCCAGTTGAGCGCCGAGCTGAGCATTCCTACTTTTGCGACAGGATCAGCAACGTTGAATGAGTAGGTGTCGGGAATGAAAAGGTATTTCGCCAGGACCAGGCTCAAGATTGATGCAAAGATTCCTGCACCAAAGCCGCCCATGAAAGCGACGATCACAATGGGTAGCGTGTAAAAAAGGAGCGACCCTTTGTCTCCAAAGAAGGGGGAGGATTCGTACCGAAGGAGCGTGACGGCAATGACCAATACCGTGCCAATCACGTATGGAACCCACCGCGGGAGCTGCCAAAGGCTTAGCTCCAATAACTTCCTCATTTCCTCAACTCACCTTGTTTTACGCGGATTCGACATATTAGTTTGTCGGTGTCCCGGCATTCTCAGCAATTTCTATCTCTCATCGCTTTCCTTCAAACGAGACAGATTTTGTTGCCCACAACAGTCTTATTCCGCAACTGCCTCAGGAACCGTCAACCGATAACCTACGCCAGGTTCATTGACGATGCACGCGGCACCGTCGCTGAGCTTCTTACGCAGATATCCTATGTAGAGACGGAGATACTGAGATTCTTCCGTATAATCTGGTCCCCATACTTCGGCGAGCAGTTGTCGGTGGGTGACAATCTTGCCCGCATGCTTGATGAGGGTTGTGAGAAGCTTGTACTCCAACGGAGTCAATCGAATTCGCTCGGAACCGAGGTACACCTCGCGCGCCGAAAGGTCGACCCGAAGGTTCCCCGCAACGAAGACCGGGGACTCAGACGGAGACTTCGCCGAAATTTCGCGGCGAAGCACGACCCGAATTCTCGCCATGAGTTCTGCAACACCGAATGGTTTTGTCACGTAGTCGTCCGCACCCTGTTCCAAGCACTGGACCTTCAGGCCCTCCTGACCATTGGCACTCAACACGATAATCGGCACCTTGGACCAGCCACGCACATTTTGAACAACCTCCAGTCCCGAAATATCTGGCAGGCCAATGTCCAACAAAACCAAGTCTGGCTTGTGGTGAATGACCGCTTTAATTCCGTCATTGCCGGTTTCCGCCTCAACCGCCTTGAGCCCAGTGTCCTGAAAGGCAATATTGAGCATGCGTCGGATTGCGGGATCATCTTCGATGAGCAGGATCGTTCCTTTCACTTTTGAAGCCTTCGTGTCTTCCATTCGTAATCCTAATCAAATCAACCGAGTCTCGACAAATGCGAGCACCCAACCTATTTTAGGTTCTACGGCTTTGACGAAATTCGGTTCCCATGGTTCTCATACATAAATCTATTTCCTGAACGGAGCCTTTTACGAGCTCTTATGCACATCTTCGACTTTGAGATTGTTCGTCAGGATTTGATTTGCATGGGCTTTTTTCATTTCCTCGCGAGCGACGTTGGTTGCCTTTTCTTTCAGGCTTGACGAGATGACATGACCATTCAGCGAGACCTCGCTCTTGGTCGTGTCCACATCGATGACGTTGCCCGGACTGTTCAACGCCGAGTCGGCGTTGATCGCGTTTTTCACTCGTAGCGTGAGCTGCGACGCAATGAGATTCTTACCCGCCTGCTCAGCATTCTTGGCTAGATTCGGCGCGTCGTCGATCCCGGCCTGAATTTTCTTCGAAGCATTAATCGAGTCTTCCCGAAGATCTTCTTTCGCGCCCTCAACTGAATGCTGGCAGGCCATCAAAGTCGAGGCAAGAATTGCTATGGCCAAGTATCGCGATTGGATCATCCATGCCTCCTAATACTTGGCGACCGCATCGCTGCAGTCCATCGAGCCGATGAGCGCCTTAGTGAGCTTAATAT
>CAMFIS010000019.1 GCA_945952345.1 uncultured Fimbriimonas sp. | reverse complement strand
CTCTCGATCCGCGTCCAGTATGGATTGTAACGTCGGAGAAGACGTCGAATGTTCCGACATTGCCTTTTCAACTACGGCTGAGATGCCCAAAAAGCTGCACTTTCCTCCCAGAAACGCCGCGACCGCCTCTTCGTTCGCGGCATTCATACAGGCTGGCATCGTACCGCCCTTGGCCGCTGCTTCTCGAGCCAAGCCGAGAGCCGGGAAGGTTTCTTCATCCGGCTTTTCGAAGGTTAAATTCGGCGTATCCCAGGGTTGCCAATTCTTAAGATCGTTCGTGGGCCGCTCGGGATAGGTGAGCGCGTAAATGATGGGTAGGCGCATGTTGGGCCAACCCATTTGCCCCAGCACCGATCCATCCGTGAACTTCACCATCGAATGAACCACGCTCTGGGGATGGACAACGACCTGGACTTGGTCCATCGAGACTCCGAAGAGCCACCGTGCCTCGATCATCTCCAGGCCCTTGTTCATCAGGGTTGCCGAGTCGATCGTGATCTTTCCACCCATATTCCAAGTGGGGTGATTCAGCGCCTGCTCGACGGTGATCGACTCCAAGTCCGAGCGTTTGCGCCCACGGAAGGGTCCACCGCTTGCAGTGAGAATAATCTCTTGAATCTGGTCGGCTCGGTAGCCCTGAACGCACTGGAACACCGCGCTATGCTCGCTGTCGATCGGCGTCATAGAAACCTTGTGCTCTGCCAGCAGTGGCATCACGATTTCACCGGCGGCGACTAAGACTTCCTTACTAGCCAGCGCAATTTGCTTTCCTGCTCGAATAGCTTCAAATGTGGGCAGCAGGCCAATCACACCCGCAACGGAAACCACCACAATGTCCGCCTCCGGAAGCGTGGCCAGATCGACCAGCGCATCCATGCCATCACGCTCGAACAACACCGTGCGCTCGACGCCAAAGCGAGTGGCCTGCTCGGCCAAAAGGGAAGTATTCCGGGCCGCCGCCAATCCGACGATTTCAAACTGATCCCGAAACTGAGAAACGATGTCGAGGGTCTGAGTGCCAATACTGCCGGTCGAACCCAAAACGACAATTCGCTTCATTGCCACCTATTGTGGCACTTTACGAACTTGGCGTTCGTGGCGGAGCAAGGGCTCGTGGCGGCGCCAATCGGTAGTCGATTCCCGACCATATGATCCAGTAGGAAGCGAAGATGACCAGGATCTCTGCTTTGGACCAATCGGGGAAAGCGCGGAACAATACGGTCCAAAAGAGGAACGTTACGGCAATCTTCAGGCCCCGAGATAGGAGGGAGATCAATTGGGTCTTATAGTTCACCAGCCGGTCTTTATAAACCTTGCGAAAGGCAAAGAACAGCATCGTGCACGCGAACAACGCCATGATGACGTATGTCCCCGCATCGACTTTCTCGTCTGGCTTTTGGTCGTGAAGATTGGATTCGAGGAAGATTTCGGCCAGGTAAAGCGTGTAAACCATCGTCGCCGCACGAATGACAGCCGATAGAACTGCGGAGATCCATTGGTCTCGCCGAGACGGCATCGGATTCACCTTGGCCACCAAGTCGGCAATCTCCCGCATCAAATCATCTCGAGAAGGTTCGGTCTTCGGCACTCTGCTCTCCACTATATTCTATGCCAAAAGGTAATCTTTCATTGCATTGGACCTTGCCGATTCCCGCTTCCGCCTGCCTGCCGACCTTGCTCGGGAATTGGCTTCGAACTTCGAAACACCGCTATATGTCTTAGACGAGATGACGATTCGTGATCGCGTCCAAAAGTACCAAAAAGCACTACACGCGAGTTATCCCAGGACCGAGCTGAGCTTTGCCAGCAAGGCAAATTCCACACTGGCGGTTCTCGCCATCGTTCACTCCGAAGGTGCAACTATCGACGTCGCCAGCGAAGGTGAATTGCGAGCGGCCGTTCGCGCTGGGATCCCTGCCAGCCACTGCCACATGCATGGCAACAACAAGAAGCGCCACGAGATTGCCTTCGCCCTCGAAGACGGCGTCAGCCACATCGTAATCGACCACTTCACCGAGATCGAAGCCATCGCCGAACTTATCAAGGGTCGAGTCTTCTCCACGAAGTACTTGCTGAGACTTGCACCCGGAGACGATCCCAAGACCCATGCACGAATCTCGACTGGGCAATCGGACACCAAATTTGGATTCAACATTGTCGATGGCTCGGCCGAGAAGGCATGGCTCCGATGTCACGAACTAGGGATTCCTGTCGATGGCATCCATTGTCACGTTGGCTCGCAACTTCTGGATGAAGAAGCTCAGCGAGCTGGCGGCGAATTTCTGGCCGAATTCGCCGCCAATATGAAAACTAAACACAACCTGATCGCAGAGAGAATCATCGTCGGCGGCGGGTTGGGAACTAAGTACACCGATTCGGACCAGCCGGTTTCTATCGAGGAATACTGCCGCAGCATCGTCGCCAGCATGAAACCCATCCTCGATCAGGCTCAAATGGAGCCAATTATTGGCATGGAGCCGGGGCGAAGCATTGTGGGCGAGGCAGGTGTGACGCTGTACACCGTTGGCGTTATTAAGACCGTGCCGATCGCGGAAGGGAAGTCTCGAACCTATGTCGCCGTCGATGGCGGCCTCAGCGACAACCCGAGACCCGCGATGTACGAAGCCAAGTACACCGTTGAAAAAGTTGGCGCAGGGACGGCCGAGATGCAAACCGTGACGGTGAGCGGAAAGCACTGCGAAACCGACAGTTTGTTCGTCGATGTGCCGCTACCTGTCGACCTTAAAGAAGGCGATCTTCTCCAGGTCCTGACGACGGGAGCGTACAATTCCACGATGGCGAACAACTACAACCGCTATCCGAGGCCGGCTACTGCGTTGGTTCGAGCCAGTGGGGCGTATGATCTTGTAGTGCGCCGAGATTCGTGGGATGAAATGTTTGGAAAAGAAACCGTGCCGGGTGACCTCTAGTGTTTGACAACATCGATTTCGTTCGCTTGCTCATGCGCATGTTGGTTCTCATTCCGGCCATTACCTTGCACGAGTTTTGCCACGCCAAATTCGCTGACCTCGCGGGCGACATGACACCGAGAGCGCAAGGTCGAGTGACGCTGAATCCTCTGGCTCACCTTGATCCCATGGGCACGATTATGATGTTCGTCTCGTCGATGACCGGGTTTGGTATCGGATGGGGTAAGCCGGTTATGGTCAACGTCGGCAAGATGAAAAATCCCAGGTGGGATCACTTCATCTCGGTTGTAATGGGTCCAGTTTCGAATCTGGGAATAGCCCTTGTCGCGGCTATTCTGATGCGGGCAGGGTTCGGCACCGTAGACAACGTGAATCAAGCGTTAGGCTTCGATCCCATAAAGGACTACCTTGGCGCGTACATCTGCATGACGTTCATCATCAACCTATCGCTGTTTGCTTTCAATTTGATTCCAATGGGCCCTCTCGACGGCCACTGGCTGGTCGGAGCGATGCTGCCTCCAATTCCGCGAAACCGATGGTACCAATTTTGCGCTGGCCCGGGAACCATCATCTTCCTCGTGCTGATCTTCATGCGCGGTCAATTTGACCCTATCGGCCGGTACTTGGGCTTCTTCATCACCAACGGCATCCGGTTCGTTCTGGGTATATAAGTAGGGTGAGCGACAAACAAAGAATCTTAAGCGGAATGCGGCCGACCCAGCCGCGACTACACATCGGAAACTACGAGGGCGCCCTGCGAAACTGGGTCGACCTTCAAAACAAGGGCTTCGAGATGTTCTGCATGGTCGCCGATTGGCACGCGCTCACCACCATGTTCGAAGAAACCGATCAGATCGGCCAGAACAGCATCGGCGTTGCGAAGGACTTCATTGCCGCAGGAATCGATCCCGACAAATCCGCCATCTTCGTCCAGAGCCACGTCAAAGAACATGCCGAGCTGCATCTGCTGTTTAGCATGGTGACGCCGCTTGGATGGCTCGAGCGAACTCCAACGTACAAAGAGAAGCGGGACGCGATGGGTGGAGCCGAGAGAGAACCCTATGGGTTGCTTGGTTATCCCGTGCTTCAAACTTCTGACATCTTGCTTTATCGTCCCTACGGAGTTCCGGTTGGCCGAGACCAGGCGCCCCACCTCGAAATCGGGAACGACATCGGGCAACGATTCAACCGCCTCTATGGGCAAGACATCTTCCCGACCTACAAGTATCTGATTCCCGAGGACGAGACGAGGGCAAAGCTTCCCGGCCTGGATATGCGCAAAATGTCGAAATCGTACGACAACTGCATCTACCTCGCAGATACCGCGGACGAGACCGCCAAGAAGATCAAGAGCGCGTACACCACGCCGTCCAAGATTAAGAAAGACGATCCCGGAATCCCTGAGAGCTGCGCCGTTTGCCAGTACCTAAAGGTGTATTCTCCCAATTGGCAAACGCAATGGGAAGAAGACCGTCAAGGTCTGCGAGGCTGCATGATGAACAAGACCGAGTGCACCGAAGCGATCAACGAATACTTCCGCCCGATGCGCGAACTTCGCGCCTCGCTGGACGATAACGACGTTCGCGAGATCCTGCGCCAAGGCGCTGAGAAAGCAAGCGCCGTGGCAAGTCAGACGATGATCGAAGTCCGCAAAGCCATGGGCCTGCTGGCATAGTTACTTCGGGTTGCCGATCTTGAACATGTAATAGTCTCGGGCTCGCGAGCCAAGGTCGGTAACATTTTGGACAACCAAAGTGCCGTCCCGACCAACAACGTCGATGATCGACACTTGCCCGCCTTTGGGCCACTGCGGAAGGTCGTTCAGAATACAAATCTGATCGTCCTTCCACACCACATTCTTCAGCTTTACGGGGTCATCACCCATGATGTAGCCGACCACGAGACCGTTTGCGAGGACTCGATCGACATACGAACATTCATAGCCAGCGGGAATCGGAAGTTCTTTCCAATCCTTTCCCCTCTGAACGAAGGTTCGACAAGGCATCGGGGTCCCAACCGGACCAAACGTAGCGACGACTTTGCCTTTTGTCTGACTCACCCGGCGGATCTCATGGTAACCAGGTGGGAGAGCAACCTCTTCAGGTGTTTGCGGCGCGGGCTTCGATGTATCGACGGTAAGCAGTCTTTCGAAGTCGGCGGTGGCCGAACCATGACGCTCCCGGAGCCATGCGATACCAGTGTCCCCGACCTCGACGAGCATCATAAAATACTTCGTTTCAAAATATCGGTCCTTCGACGTAATCCTTTCTCTCGCAATGGACTCTTTTGGAATCTGTTGGATATCGTGCGATTCCCGGTCGAGCACATAGTAGGTTCGGTGGTCGCTTGGTTTGATGACAGCCCGAGAAAAAATCAAGTCGCCATTCGGTTCCCAAAACGGCTGAAAGTATTCGGCTCCCCGAAAGACTGGCTGAAGCTTGTCGGGTTCAGTGGAGAACTCGTCAACGGTTAAGTTGAGCCAATCGCGTACAACACCGTCAGTAGCCAGCATCGGCTTCAAGTTCAGAGGTCGAGCCGGCAATGCAGAGTACTTCCCATCCTTCCACAGTTCAAATTGACCCTTATCCGGCTTGACCGATACGATCGCGCTTCCTTCGTCCGACACCGAATAGGGCGCGCCTCGTGAAAACGGCATTCGAGTAATTTCGATACCAAACGTCCCGCTTGGAGCGACCTTCGGTAGCTTCTTGAGGGCTTCGCGCTCCGGATGAAGATCCACCAAAACCGGATACTGGGGGGCAGCGGGCGCTTCTTTCTTCTCCTGCCCCGCCAAAAAATGCTTCGCGCTGATAGCAGCGCCGGTAATGAGGGCGCCACCGACGGCTAGAAGAGAGATTCGAATTGCTGTTGGGCTCAAAATATGTGTCTCTAATTTGAAGTTTCAAAGGAGTGAAATTCCACTCCGAACTCATTCTATTACGAAGAACATATGCTGATTAGCCACCCGAAGCATGGATCGTCAAGAGATAGTAGTCGCCGCCGCCGGTAGCCGAATCGGTTACGTTTCGAACGAAGATATCTCCTCTTCGAGTTAGGGCCGTGATATACGTGATTTGTCCGTGCTTGGGCCAATTCTCCAATTGGTCCAGCTTCTGAACGCCGCCACCTTTCCACACAACCTGGGCAAATTTATATTCTTCCGAGTCTGTAACAAATCCAATAATCGTTCCGTCGAACATCACCTTTTGGACAAAGGAATAAACGTATCCTTCTGGAATCGGAAGTTCACGCCAATTCGAACCTTCGCGAACAAAAGAGCGGATAGGCTCCTTGTCCTGCTGTGATCCGAAAGTCGCCGCAATCATGCCCTTGGTCGCAACGAGGCGTTGGACCGTACGGTACCTCTCCGGGAGATCGAGGTGATCCACCTTGTCGCCACTGATGTGGGTGATGACGTCGCTGGGAACCATCTTGGTGCCATGGGTTTCTAGGATCCACCAACTTCTGTCCTCACCTTGTTCCAAGATCGAGATCGGGTACTTGCACCGGTAGATGGTACGGTTTCCCTGCTCCGACTTGGCTATCTGTAATTCCAACGGTGTTTCTTTGTTCTTTCGGTTGTAATTGACCATGATGACCGAGCCGTCATCCTGATATGTTCGAAAGAACTTAATCTCGTTATAGGCGGTAATGCTGGTTGAAAAGAACCTCGGCTGTCGAATCGCGCCCGCTCGAAACGCTCCCGGGCGACGGATGACATTTCCACTATCTGTGAGCCGATAGAAGATGTTGTTCTTTTCACGCGGCAACATCTCCTCCTTATTCTTTCGAACGACCAGGTACTGGCGGTAATCGGCATTTTGAGGCGAGGTCAGGTAGAGAAGATCGCCCTGATCGTTCAAATCGGCCAGGAGATAATTCTTTGTGTCGACCCGCTTCAGAGTTACGTTGAGTGGCTTTGTGGCTGCAACGGGTTCTCGATATTTCTTCGGAACTGCAACGGCATCTTCCGACTTTGCCCCGTCACTCTTCTTCGATGAATCGGAAAGGAAGTGACCAAGAGCGCCGAAACGTAGCAGGCTCAGCATTGCGACGCTGCCAACGGCGGCAAACAGCAACGCTCGCGTTCGCACGTAGTCAGAACTCCTATTCACTTCTCAACCTCCCACCGAATCAGACGATTCCTCGCTTAAAAAGGATACTCCGCTCCCATGCACTGGTTAAAATGCTAGGTATTCATGAGAGTGCTCGGTTGCCTTCTCCTCTTCTTCGCTTCGATGGCGTCGGCACAATTCTCTCCCAAGGAGTCGCAAATGCTCCTCGACACGTTGAGCATTGGGAATTACACTCCGGAAGATCTTGAGTTTGCAAGGCAAAGCACGACGCCTCCATTTTCTCTCGATCTTTGCTCCAAAGTGCTGGGTTCGCCGATTACTGGAGCCGAGGCCGTGATGGCGCTTCATGCCAAAGCGGATACCAACGCAAACGCAATGCTGAGCGCAGTTCTTACCGATTGCTTCAAGGATCAGGCGATCAGTTCCAACCGAGCCGCAATTTCAACTCCGCTGAGAAACGCCGCGCTCCTGCCCGAGGAGTTGCGTGACTCGGTCTCGAACCTGGTGAACTCTATTTCCACCGCGAATACGCAGATCAAGGAAGCCCTCGCGAAACTCACGCCCGAAGAGAAAAGGTTGCTCATCGAATCTCTGCCGCAATGGGCAGCGACGGGCACCGATATCAAATTCGACTTTGTCCAAAAACCCAAGTGTTCGCTGGAGCAGATGGAGTCTCTACTCGCAAAAGTCAACCTCGCCCTCATTCGCAAGGCCGCACAAGACCTCAATCGCGACGTGCAGGAAGAGCTACCAGCGATCCGACTTGCTGCTGCCGCCGGATGGAAGAGCCGCGCCACATTCCTCGAAAACGGCGTGAACGTAGAAGTTTGCGGCGTCAACGATGACCTCCATGACTCCAAAAACTCGAATCTTTCCATCGACCTCGGGGGCCGAAATCGATACACCGGTCGTTATGGCGCGGGAATCGGATACGCCAGCGTCGTGATCGACCTTGGCAATGACGTGAAATCAGACTTTCCCGATGCCTCGACCGGCGTTGGCATTCTGGGTGTGGGCCTCGCTTACTTCGAAGGATCGAGACCGGACCTCAACGCAAAGGGAATCTCATTTGGTGCGGGACTTGGCGGGGTCGGGATTGTCAAAGTCGAGCAAGCCTTCCGCATGGAATCTCGCTGCATTGGCCAGGGCTTTGGCATGGCTGGCGTGGGAATCATGATCGGTAGCAAGGGCACCGACACGATGAAGATCGGCTACTTGGGCCAGGGTGCAGGCATGCTCGGCGGCGTCGGCTGGCTTTTCAATCCGGACGGAAATGACCGGTATCGCGCCGGAGGACTCGTTCCCGATGGTCAGTCGCGACAAGGTTACGTGGGTCGCGCCCAGGGCTTTTCGGGAATTCTCCCCGGCGGGATTGGACTGCTCACCGACAACGCTGGTGACGACCTCTACGAGTCGGGCACGGAATCCCAGGCGTGCGCCCAAGGATTTGGCGTCGCAAGTCTGTACGACCTGTCGGGTCAAGACGCCTATTTTTCTCAAAGGCAGGCCCAAGCGTTCGCTCAAAACGAAGGATGTGCTCTGTTGTTCGACCTTGCCGGAGACGATGTCTACATGGTGCGCGAAGGGCAGTGCCATAGCTTTGCGATCAACCGCAGCGTGGCCCTCGTGCTCGATCGCGCCGGAAACGATGTTGTCGCTGCCCACGACAGCCAGCCGGCCACAGCTCAGGGCGGATCGGTCGCAATCTATCTCGACGCCGAAGGTTCCGACACGTTTACTGGAACCGTGGGCGTCGGAGTTCAAACCGATGGACGAATGGGAATTGGATTGTTCGCCGACTTTGGCGGCGATAATCACATCGGGGTCGGTCCCAGCCCGGGCGCTGCCGCTTTCAAGGATCATTCGATCGCATTCAACGGCGACGAGGTCGGCACTGGTGAGCCGGACTCGATGCCGAAACCAGGATCGGTGAAGGCCGACGAAGCTGAGATCGACCGGCTTTGGGAGATCGTGTGCTCCGATGGAAACTACTCTCTCCAGGCCACGCGCAAGCTCAACGGCATCGGTTCGCCTGCCTTTGCGCGATTTTGCTCAAACTTCGCCGACCGCGCGGGACAGCGAGCCATTCGCATTGCCGCAAATATTCTGACAGCTGTTCCGGAGTGTCGAACTACGCTCGCAAACAAGGCGACAACCGCGAAGGATGCGGCGGAGCGAACCCTCTTCGACGTCGCGAACCTCGCCAAGGTTGGTGATCTCAAGTCGCTCATCGGCCAAGCCTTGCAGAACGAAGTGGCCCGACGGGCCGCAGCGCGCTACGCGGCGACCATTGGCGCCAATGAATTTGTGGATCAAATTTCCGGCCTCGTCCTGGCGGGCGACGCGTTGACGGCTCAGGAAGCAGTCATAGCTATCGCAAAGCTCGGAGACGAAAAACTGGTGTCGACCATGGAATCTTTGCTGTTGAACAAAGATGTGATCATTCGGCAGCAGGCCATCGCTTTCGTCGCCAAGTACCCTCGCGGTCTCACGCTTGGGAAGCAGCTCATGGGGCGCCCAGACGAGAAAGCCCAAGTGGCAGGAATCGAAATGCTCGGCGCCGTAGGAACGGAGGAATCGCTACGGTTTGCCGGAGCTGGACTCAATTCACCCTTGAAAGGCGTGAAGATCAAAGCGATGACCACGTTAAGTGGTCGCGTTCCCGAAGCGTACCGAGCAAGGATCATCGAGCTCACAAAGGACCTCAATCCAATGGTCGCTGCCGTCGCCAAAGGCGTCGATATCGGGCGATGAAGCGCGCCTGGTATCTCGTTGGCCTCGCCGTAATGGGTTGTGGTGGACCCTCGGCACCCAAGGCATCTCCGATATTGGCCGCCCATGGACCAAGTGACGAAGAGTACGTCGACTACGTCATCGATAGCAACACGGTTGTAACCAAGGACAAGGGAGGTCAGACGCATCAGTGGCGAGCCAAACAGTTTCAGTCTGATGGAGAAGAAAAGCTTGAATTCGTTCGGTCCGAGAATGAACCCTCCATTGAGTCACGCGACACCGATCTGCCAACGATAACTTTCGGCAAATCCTTTGAAGGTGATGAAGCGTTCAAATCTGTCCTCAGGAACTTCACCCTTGGCGCCCGGGCACCCGTGTTCTCTATTGCTAAGTTTGGTTTTGGTCCGTTCGGCTCGTCGAACGACCTCTACTTTGGCCATACGTTCTGGGACTTGGACGTTTGGATGATGCCTGCTATGATCTTGCTCGCACCAGATTCCGCTCGGGCCGCGGCTCAGTACCGCATCGGCCGTGCGCAGCAAGCCCACATTAACTACCTGGACTGGGCAAAAATCAAGGGAGAAAAGTTTGCCAATGACGGCATGAAGTTTCCGTGGGAGAGCTCGGTCACCGGCAAAGAAGTCTGTCTGCAAAAAACGAAGCGCCAAGAGCACATTTCGGGAGATGTGGTCTGGGGACTCACGCAGGCCGAAGCCATGGGTCTTGCCGAACCTAAGGACGTAACCCGAATATCTCGAGCCGTCTCAGTCTATTACGACGCTCGCTCGACCAACACGAATCGCGGCAAGGAGATCCAGGATGTAGTTTCACCCAACGAAAAGTTTGAAGGTAATAACGACCTTTACACGAACATGTTGGCCCAGTGGGTGTCATGCGATCGACGTTGGAATACCAAGGGCGAATACGTCGTCCCCCAAGACAAACGATCCCTGCTCAACTACGATGGCGACCCGCTGAAGGACTATCAGCAAGCCGCCGGGCTGTTGGCTATTTACCCGCTGCAGTGCCCTCGGGCCGAGGGCAACGCTCGGGCGATGATGGATCGGTTTGCCGGTCAGATCAGCCCCAGTGGACCCGCGATGGGACAAGCGGTCACGGCGACTATTTGGGCTCGATTGGGGGAAAAAGAGAAAGCCTACCAAGCGTGGATCGAAAGCTGGAAGCCATTCCTGAAAGGACCTAATAACCTCTTCTCGGAACGCCGGACCGCGGTTCGGCCATACTTCTTCACCGGTGCCGCTGGAGCAATCGACACGGTCCTGTACGGCTTTCTAGGATTCCGCATCGACCGCTTTCCATTGCCAGGCGCCAAGTGGACCAAGCGGCTCAAATCGGGCTGGTGGCTCAGCGCCAAGCCTTGCGTACCCGACGAACTCGGTTCGATCACCATCAAGGACCTGAATATCGATGGTACGGCATACAAAGTTACCGCTACCTCCAGCGGCGACTTCAATCTCATGGATTCAAAATAGAGTCCCCTTTCTCAAGGGTTGGTGACGATTGAAGAAGAATAGAGTCATTGCTTCGATAGTTCAGTCAATTCATCCCAAACATCGCCAGAAATGCCCCCTGAGAACCGCCTCGCCGGGTATCATCTTCTTTTAGATTGAAGCGCTATCTCCTCCTCAGTGACGGCTCAGTATTCGAGGGAACCGCCCTAGGAGCGTCGACCGATTCGGTTGGAGAAGTGGTCTTCAACACCGGCATGACCGGCTACCAAGAAATCCTGACGGACCCTAGCTACGCGGGCCAAATCGTGATGCTCACCTACCCACTCGTGGGCAACTACGGCATCAACGACGACGATTTCGAATCCGACCGAATCCAAGTTTCTGGCTTCGTTGTTCGCGAAGCCTGCGACGAACCCAGCAACTGGCGGTCCGCCAAAACGCTTCACCAACTCCTCGTTGAGCGCAATATCGCCGGTATCCAGGGGCTCGACACCCGAATGATCACCAAGCACATCCGCAGCGCGGGCGTTACCCAAGGGGTCATCTGTGAAAGCCCAGAGCAAGGCAAAGCCGCCCTTAGCGCCTCCAGTCGGTATGACGATTCGGATTTCGTCTTCCATGTCTCGACGAAGTCACCCTATAAGTGGGGCCGATCGGGAAGGGAAGCCATCGACGAAGACGATCCCGAGGGCAGACCAAGACTCGTGGTCCTCGACTGCGGACTCAAATTCAATATCCTCCGAAGGTTTTGGAGCGCCGGCTGCCGACCCATCGTCGTGCCTTGCACCGCGACTGCCGAGGAAATCCTCGCCTACAATCCCGATGGCATCCTCCTCAGCCCTGGCCCCGGAGATCCCAAGCGGCTAGGCCCGGTCATCGAAACGGTCAAGAAACTGGTGGGAACGAGACCCATGTTCGGCATCTGTCTCGGCAACCAACTTCTGTGCCACGCCGCGGGCGGTGAGACCTACAAGCTGAAGTTTGGCCACCGCGGCAGCAACCACGCCATCAAGGACCTCGAGACCGGCAAGGTCACGATCACGAGCCAAAACCACGGCTATGCAGTCGATCCCAATTCCTTAAGCGGAACCCGCGCCACCGTGACCCAAATCAACGTGAACGATAACACGGTCGAAGGCATTCGAATCAAGGATGCCGACGCCTGGAGCATCCAATACCACCCCGAAGCGGCGCCCGGTCCGTGGGACTCTCGTCCTTACTTCGCTCAATTCGTCGAGAAGATGCGCCATGGCCATTGAGATTATCGACAATCCACTGATCACCTCTCTCGAAGAGGATTTGATGGGGTCCTTTGGATCATTTCCCGAGGAGATTTATCTCATCTCGGTGGGCGACAATCGATTTGCCTGCAACAATGCCACGACTCCCGACGGCATGCAAGTCAATGGTCTCGCTTGTTTTCCGTCGCCGGACGACGCGACAACTTACATGAGTTCCGAAAACGGACTCCCGGGCGACATCAAGAAAAGCTCTTTCAACGATGCCCGTGAGATCGCGAAGAGCAAACCGGTGCTGGATTGCCTTTTTCTATTCGCAGGCATTCAGATCGTAGAAATTCACTTCGTTCGTTAGATCGAGTTATTTTCATTCATTTCTTTGCCTTGTCTTAATAAAACTGTTAGAATGGAAATGTCCTGGTTCACTCCAGGCTCCTGCCCTAATATTTTCAAATCCTTTCGGAGATTCAAAACATGAATACTATTCGAAATCGGGCATTTACACTTATTGAACTGCTCGTAGTTATTGCCATCATAGCCATCCTTGCGGCTATCCTTTTCCCGGTCTTTGCCCAGGCAAAGGAGGCGGCCAAGAAGACCGCCGACATCTCGAACAACAAACAGCTCCTGACCGGAACCATGATGTACATGGGTGACAACGATGATGTCTATCCACTCTTGCGTGTTGGCCCATCCAACTGGCAGGCAGTTGTCACCGGCCCGCAAATCCAATCGGGACACATTCTGCTCGTCCCTTACGTTAAGAACAAGCAAATCTGGGCTTCGCCCAACGACAGCGTCGCACGCTGCGACTCGCCTTCTACCGGCTATGGCTCGGCAGCTACGGGCGGTCCGGTGAGTTATGTTTTTAGCTATAACGGTAGCCAAAACATCATGAACACCAGCGCTGCGCTGCCCTATGCCTTCGGTATCGCCGGTTGGCTGGCCACAAACGCCGATGGCTCGATTCCGGCGGGCGGAACGGTTCGCACCGGTTCTCTCAACGCAAGCCAAGTTGGCGCTCCGGCAGCGACGATCTGGCTCATGCCGAGCTACATCTCCTGGTCCTACTGGAACGGCCTAATGCAGCACCGTGCCGACCAACGGCAATACGCATTCCCGCCATCGGACCTTCCCGGTTCGCTCGCGACCTGGCCCGGACAGACTTCTGTTGGCGCAGCTTGGTGCACCAGCGACTTCATGTCGCTTGGCGCATACACGCTCAAGACCAACTGGGGATTTGCCGACGGCCACACCAAAACCATCGATCGCTCGATGATCATGGATCGAATGTGGATTACCGACCCGGTCAATGCCAAAGCGCTCTACAAAAAGAACCTTATCCACTGGGACGAAGGTTACAAATAGATGAGTGAAAATCTGAAGAAGGGTCTTCTCATTGGCGTTATTGTTCTTGCCGTCCTCGTTGGAGGATGGCAGGTCATGAAGACCATGAACTCGGAGACTCCTCATGTGGAGGCCGTGGTGAACACACCGGCCGGACACAAGTCAGAGAAGGAACTGGCTCTCGAGGCACAGGCCAAAGGCAACGCCCCGGTCGATGCTAAGAATCAAGAAGCCAAAGAATCGGCCCTCGCTGGTAACTAGCCGTTCTAACCTAAACGCAAAAAGGACAGAGACAATCAGTCTCTGTCCTTTTTGCTTCGATCAAAACGTGGCACTGATACGCGACGCGAGGAACGAGCAGAGCTTATCAGTGAGGCAGTGAAGACTTTTGCGAACGACAAAAAGTGCTCGTGCCGCGTGGCTCGATGGTCGCCGCTGAGGTACTCTGTACCTTTAGTGAAAGTACTTGTAATCGGCTCCGGACCCATCGTAATTGGCCAAGCAGCGGAGTTCGATTACGCAGGCACCCAAGCCTGCAAGAGCCTGAAAGAAGAAGGACACGAAGTCGTCCTCATCAACAGCAACCCGGCCACCATCATGACCGATCCTGGCGTGGCCGACGCGCTTTACATCGAGCCAATGACAGTTGAGTTCTGTACCCGAGTCATCGAGCGCGAACGACCGGACGCCCTTCTGCCAACGCTTGGCGGACAAACTGGCCTCAACCTTGCCACGCAGCTGGAAGACTCTGGAGTACTCGACAAGTACAACATCAAGGTCCTGGGAACTCCTCTCAGTGCGATCAAGCAGGCCGAAGACCGCGAAAGCTTCCGCTCACTCATGCGCGAGATCAAGGAGCCCGTTCCTGAAAGCTGGATCGTCACCACCGAAGCCGAGCTTGAAGCCATTCTCGACGAAGTCCCGTATCCTTGTATCATCCGCCCCGCTTACACGCTAGGTGGAACCGGCGGCGGAATCGCCAACACCCGAGAAGAACTCTGGGAGACGGGCCGCAAGGGACTCAAGCTCTCGATGCGAAGCCAGATCATGGTCGAGCGATCGCTCCTCGGCTGGAAGGAAGTCGAGTACGAAGTCATGCGCGACTCCAATGGTACGGTCATCACCGTCTGCAACATGGAGAATTTCGACCCGATGGGCGTGCATACCGGCGACTCCATCGTCATTGCGCCCTCGCAGACGCTCAGCGATATCGAGTACCACATGCTCCGCACGGCCTCGCTGAAGATCATCTCCGCCCTCGGTATCGAAGGCGGCTGCAACGTGCAGATGACAGTGAACCCGGATAGCTTTGACTACTACATCATCGAGGTTAATCCCCGCGTCTCACGCTCTTCTGCACTGGCTTCAAAGGCTACGGGTTATCCGATCGCACGCGTCGCCGCCAAGATCGCGATCGGAATGACGCTCGATCAGATTCAAAACCAGGTCACCGGAACCACCAAAGCCGCGTTCGAGCCCGCTCTCGACTACTGCGTGGTCAAGATTCCGCGCTGGCCGTTCGACAAATTCGCTCAAGGCGACCGCACGCTGTTCACTCAAATGAAGGCGACAGGCGAAGTGATGGCGATCGATCGGACGTTTGAGGCCGCTTTCATGAAAGCCGTCCGCGGACTTGAGATCAAGCAAAAAGACCTTCGCCACCCCAAATTCCAAGCTCAAAACGACACTGACCTCGAAGCATCCGTCAAGCAGCCCACCGACGAAAGGCTCTGGGCCATCGCCGAGGCCCTGCGCCGAGGTTGGGGTGTCGAGCGCGTCAACAAGATTTGTAAGGTCGACCGCTGGTTCCTGCGCAAGATGCAGAACCTGCTCGACATCGAAACTGAACTGGCGTCAGCTTCGTCCTCGGGTGCAGACCTTGACGACCTCGTGCATCGCGCCTTCATGATCGGCTTCCCGAGCCCAGCGATCTATGACATCGCGAAGGGAAGCGACGACGCATTTAATGCCAAGCTTTCCTCTGTGATCGAATCATTCAAGGTCCAGCCCGTCTTCAAGATGGTCGACACCTGCGCCGGCGAATTCGAATCTAAAACTCCGTACTATTACGGCACTTTCGAGACACAAGACGACGTTGTAAGGGCCTAGGCTCTCTCTGGGAGTGCTAACGCCTGCGTTAGCTTTGGCCTGCGAAGCCCGCTTCGCTGCATGAACAGTTACGACCGCCTACCAAGCTCACAACTCCAGTCACATCTTCAAATTCGGATCGAACAGCTCGATCGGATTCCCATCTGGATCGCGGCAAGTCTCAAGCTATCCCTTGGTGAAGGGATAGGTGAGCCCAGTCCACCAAGTCAATCGAAACAGTTGGGCGAACCTTGGGATTGCCGACGGCCCTCGAGCTTGCCAACTCACATTTTCAAATTCGGATCGAACAGCTCGATGGGATTCCCGTCCGGATCGTCGATCAAAACTTGCTTACCACCCGGACCGCTCACCAATCCAATCCGGACGTTCATTCCTTTCTCGATCAGCCCCGGAAGGACAGTCTCGAGATTATGAACAGGAACCACGATCCGGTTCCAACCCCCAGCCAAAGAACCTGAGAATCCAGAATCCGCCGCCGCCGTAGCCGCCGAAGTTCCCGGACCGCTCAGCCACAACTGATTTCCCTTATCGAGCGAAACAATTGCGAACGCCGGTCCCCACTGCACCACGAGTTCAAAGCCCAACAGGTCGCGATAGAAGGCGATGGACTTTTCCACATCGGAGACGAAGTATCGCACGTTCATGGCGCGAGGTTACCTCTCCTTAACATGTCCCTGGATAAACTAACAGGATGCGTTTTCTTTCTGCTCTGTCCGCGATCATCCTTGCCGGTGCGTGCGTCGCCCAGAAGCCTCTCACTCTCACGATCCTCCACAGCAATGACATCCATGCTCACGAGGAACCGACCGCGATCAAAGGCAAGACCTACGGCGGTCTCGCCCGCATCACCACCATCATCAAGCAGACCCGCGCGAAAGAGAAAAATGTCATCCTGCTCAACGCCGGCGACTGCTTCCAAGGAACGCTTTACTTCAATATCTACGGTGGACTTTCCGAAGCCGCCATCCTCAGCCGAATGGGCTACGACGCATCCTGCCTCGGCAATCACGAGTTCGATAAGGGCATTCCGAACCTCGTCGAGTACTGCAAGCACGTCAATTTCCCCATGCTCGCGAGCAACATCGACATGAGCCGCGAGCCCGAACTCGCCAAAGTCATCAAGCCCTACACCGTCCTCACCGTCGACGGAATGAAGATCGGTGTCGTCGGTCTCATTACCGACACCACCGGAAACATCACCCTCGGCGCCGATACCCTCACCTTCCAAGAGCACCTGAAGCCGTGCCAGAAAGCTGTCGATGAACTCACGGCGCAAGGCGTCAACAAAATCATCGTGCTCAGCCACATCGGTTACGAAGAAGACCAGCAGCTGGCGCGAAAACTCCACAACGTCGATCTCATCGTCGGTGGACATAGCCATACTCCGCTCGGAACTCCGGCCCTCGACGGTTGGCGCGCGCCTGGTGGACCCTATCCCACCATCGTCAAAGACGCCGACGGCGTCGAAGTGCCAATTGTCCAAGCTTGGGAGTGGGGCAAGGTCTTTGGAGACATCAAGGTCCAGTTCGATGCGAAAGGGAAGTTGACTAAAGTCATCGAGGCGAAGCCGATCGTGGTCGATGCTTCCATCCCCGAAGATCCTGAAATCGCCAAACTCGTCGATGCCTTCCGCATCCCGGTTACCGCTATGGGCGGCGCGGTCCTCGGCACCTCGTCCGAGGCGTTCACCGACAAGGTGAAGGTCGGCTACTTCGTCGCTGACTCGTACCTCATGGCGACCAAAAAGCTCGGCGTCGACTTTGCCCTCATGAACCCGGGTGGCGTTCGCTCCAATCTCGAAGCGGGCAAGATCACCTTCAATGCCGCGAACTCGGTTTGCCCATTCCGAAATTCATTGGTTATCTGCGAACTCACGGGCGCTCAGGTTATCCAAGTCATCAACGACAGTAAGGGTTCGCTCATTCCGAGCAAGGGAACGAGCTTTAATCGCGATGCGACAAATGTCGTCATCAACGGCCAACCTCTCGATCCTGCCAAGACCTACAAAGTCGTGGTGAATAACTTTATGGCCGGTGGTGGCGACAACCTCGCAACGCTCAAGGAAGCGAAGAAGCTAGATACCGGTCTCAGCGATATCGACGCCTTTGTTGACTTCATTAAGGCCAACAGCCCTCTCACCCTCGCTGGTGATAATCGAGGCGGAAGGTAATGAGCTCCCCCTCGCCCCGCTGGGGAGAGGGGTTGAGTGACTAAGTGTCGCCTTGGCCGTGAAGGGTAGAGGGGACCGATGCACCACTACCTCTCAAGCTAAGAATCACTTATTTTCAAACTTCACCACCGGATGCAATTCAAAGCCCGTCGGCAAGCCGTGCTGTCCATGGGTCTCGTCCCAGAATCCAACACCAGTGACTCGAACGTGGAATGGCGTCTTCAGTGTCTTGTATGACGTGCCCGTGGCCGGCAGCGACAGAACGGCATTTTCAAAATCCGACCGAACGGACTGAATGACGCCAAAGATCTTCGAATCTTTCGCGTAGTCGGGTCGAACTACCTCGACGCCGAGAAGATGAGTTGTGTCTTTGCCGTCGTTGCTGATCAGCAAATGGTAGTCACCGTCGTCCTCGCCTTTGTACTTTACGATGTACCCATCGATCGTGTACTCCTTGAACTCCTCAGGACCAGCGCCCCGCGGCGTCGATGGCAAGAGATGTTCGTCCGGAGCCGCAAAGTCGGCAAAGTCCTCGACCTTCAAAACTTGCGGTGCCGATGTCGAAACCTTCGTCGCGTCCGTATCCGCCATCGTCTTCACGCTCCACCGCCAAGAGCCTTGCTTAACGCCGACCTCATGAACCGGCTTGGCGACCATAGGCGCCGCTACCGAAGCCACCGCCGCCGCGACTCCGACGCCCTTGACTACCTTGTTACGAGTGTTAAATTGACTCCTTCTCGGCTTAGGCATTAGCTTTTCACCTCAATTCTTTTTTTGCTGCCACTGTCCGTTTTCCCTGAAAGATCGTTTTTCGCTTTCAAAAGCTTTTGCAGCATGTCGAACCAAAAGGGTGCCCCCATCGAAGCCGCGTATGCGGTTGTTACGATGCCAAAAAACTTCAGCAAGAACGAGCCGAAGTCATTCGGAGGGTTATTGCTCACTGAAGAAGGTAAGCATTCAGCATCCTTCGAGCAGCCGGTCCAACCCACCAGGCCACTGACTTCCGGCGTGTTATTCAACTGCATGTCGTCCATGGATTCCTTGGTGACGGTAGATGCTTTCGCGACCGCAGCCGCTCGTGCACCAGGATTGCTCCAAAGCTTGTTGGCGATCATAACGGTGTCGCCATTGGTGGCCGTTGCCAATATAAGCGCGACCAAGAAGATAATGACCTGAACTTTTCGCTTGTACCATCCACTCGCTCGCTCCATCGCCTTGTCGTACCAGGCCTCGATGTTTTTGCGTGCGGCATCCACATCGGCGGGAAGATTGGAGGTTCCCACCATCTTCGCAAGCACCGGCTTCAGAGCCTCGAGTTGCTTGATTGTTTCTTGCGAGGTGTTCGCCGGCAATGCCTTGCTTTGGTGCTTTTCGAACAAGTCGTGAAGAACCAAAGAAAAAACGTCGGAAGGGATTTCCGAAGGCAACGGGCGGTCCGCAGGATGAGCTTCATCGGCCTTACTTTCGTAGCCGCCCTGCTTCGATATGAGCCCCCTAACCAGGGGATTATTGTACAAATCCTTGGCCAGCCCTTCGCCGTCGCGGTCACCCAAAAGGGAGCAAATGCTATCCCATAGATTGTTCGCACGAAGGCCAAGGAATTGACTGATCTGTTCATTGATCATTGAACTTGCCAGTGCGTAAACGACGAATACGAGGACCAGGCCAATGCCCACGTCCAAAACCGTTGATCCAAACATAAGATCGCTCCATCCCCAAAAGGAAGTGGAGCAATTTTATCAACTTATGACGTCCCTGTCAAGAATGCCAGGTACTTGAGTACTATTTACCTAGTCCGTTCCAGGCGCTCTTAATGCCAGCGGCCAGTTTTAGTACATCACCTTCACCTTCGTAATGCATCAAAGCCGTCTCGACCGAGCCGCCCAACACATGGTGGTGAATCGCCGTGATGTGAATCCCAACTTTTCGATACTCGTCGATGGTGTGCTGAAGATCGGACCGCGTGCAGCAGGTATCTCCCATCACCATCGTCAAGCCGCACTCACAAGCATTAAATGCTGCCCATGAGCCAAGTCCCATTCCCGGCGAAAAGGCGATGTCGTCGACCTTGACCGTAATGTCCTTTCGAGGATTCGCATATCGAACCACGCCGCTGGGGAATACCTGCGGCTTTGAACCGAAGATGTCCGAGAGTGCATCCTGGTCGATCTTTGGTTTGCCAACTTTTGGCGCCTTGATTGTCTTCGCGCCGTGACCTAGCACGGCCAAGACTGGCTTGAATCCAGCCGCTAATTCGGCAACAGTGCCCGTCTTCTCAAAATGGAGATAGAAAAGTCTTGGCTCCTCGGTGGTCATGTGGTTATGAAGAGAAACCACCTCATAATTGCTCTTCCGCAAAGCATCCACAACGCCGTCGATTTCGCCTTCAAGCATGGCCACATCGCCAACCGCCAGCACCTTCTCGCCCACCGGAGAAAAGGCGATGTAAGTAGCCAGGCCCATGTCAGCGGGAATCGCCATGCCGCTGGCATTGGTAAACGTGACATCCGTTCGGGCAATGTTGATTCGGTATGATCCGTCCGCATTGAACGTTCCCGGCTTGCCAATCGTCTTTGATGCATCTTGGAACGCCTGGGGAACCGGAGGTGGCGTTTGACCCCAAACGGCGGTGGTCGCAAAAGCGAAGACGAAAGAAGCCCAAAGTGCTTTCATAGTGACCTCCATTCTCCCATACCGGCAGGAAAGAAGAAAGTACTTTTGGGACCCTTGCTAAACTCCACGGCGGGATTTTATAAATCGAATGCGATATTCATAAAAATAAGTACTAAAGAACTTATTTATGTGGAACCATTAAGATTCGAAACAAAGTAGGGTAAGGTGAGATACCCATACCCCACATGGGTATATTGGAATTCTTAGCATGAACGGAATCCTCGATTTTCTGCAAAAGGGCGGTGTGATGATGTACCCGCTCATCGGCTGCTCCATGATCCTCGTCGCGCTGATCCTCGAGCGAATCATCGTCATGCGCAAAGAGTCACCCAACGTCGAAGACTTGTACGAGGACATCTGCGAAAATTACAGTTTGGGTAGCGACCCAACCGCGGCGATTGCCATTGCCGAGAAAAGAGGCATACCGGGAAAGGTCTTCGCCCGTGGATTGGCAAATTCGAAGCGAGACGCCGAAGCCATTGAGATGGCGATGGAGTTGGAGGCCAGCGGGCAGACACCGAGCCTGGAATCGAACCTCGCCATTATCAAGACGATCGTCAACATTGCGCCGCTGCTTGGTCTTCTCGGAACCATTGCCGGAATGATCTCAAGTTTCCGCGCCGCTAGCCAGGTCGGACTCAGCAACCCGACCCAAATCCTGGGCGGTATTTCAGAAGCGTTGATTTCGACCGCCACGGGCATAACGCTCGCCATCATCGGCTTTGTTTTCCATAACTACTTTTCCAATCGCGTACGCAAAACCCTCGAAGACATCGAATATTTCGGTGCTGAACTCGTGAACGTCATGACCGGACGAGTGGACTAAACCATGAGGCAGCGCGTCAAAATTGGCCGGCGCAAGCCGATCGAGGAACCCGAAGTCATCGTTATTCCGATGATCGATGTGATGATGTTCCTCCTCTTCTTCTTTATGGTGGCGAGCCTCGCAATGGCGGTGCAGAACGGAATCCCAGTCAACTTGCCGAAAGCAAGTACTGGCAAAGATGATCGGTCACAAACAGTCACGATCACTCTTCAGCCCGACGGGTCGCTGTTCCTCAACACTGCAAAAATCCAGCTAAACCAACTTGCTCCCAAACTCAAGTCGCTTGGCGTTACGAACCGGACCCTCGTGACCGTAAACTCGGACGACAAGGTTCCTTACGGCACCGTTGTCTCCGTCATGGATGAAGCTCGAGAGGCTGGCATCCAATCCTTCGCCTTCGCGACGAACAGGAAATAGTCATGAGCCATCGCCGACGTCGACGCAAAGGAAACCCACTCCTCGCCAAGATCGTGGTCATCACGCTGGTGATTCATGCTATTGCGCTTCCGATTGCCGCGCATTTTGGCGCGTTCAAAAACATTAGGCGCGGACCAGGCGATGCTCGGGTGGTTCTTCTGGACTCAAAGCTGAAAGACGAAGCCGAAAAGCCCAAAGAAAAGGCGAAAGAAAAGTCCAAGCCAACCAAAAAGGCGAGCACGGCGAAAGGTGAGAACAAGGCGGCAAACAACTTGCCCCAACCAAAAGTCGTCACCAGTGGTCCTGCCGCGGGCGATGGCAACGGCAGTGGACCGAGTGCTGAATCAGGAACCGGTGCCGCCGGCAAGGTCCCGGACGGCGGGAAAACCACCCAGCCGACGACTCCAAAGGACGACAAGAAGGACTCGATTCCAGAACCGAAAAAGGACCCGGAACCAACCAAGAAACCCGATCCTCCAAAGACCGACCCACCCAAGACCGAGATCAAGAAGGACCCCGAACCCAAGCCCAAAAAGCTGATTGAGGCGGAGGTCACGGCCGCACCTGAACCCGTTATTCCGGACGATCTTCGCTCCGAGCCCCTCGACAAAACCCTCGTTGTCGAAGCCATGATCGACACCGGTGGCCACCCCACCGATGTCAAAGTCGTCACCTCGACCGGTATTCCCGACCTCGATCGTATTGGTCTCGACACGGCCAAGAAGTACCGCTTCCGACCCGCCACCATCGACGGCGTCCCCAGCGAACAGCGGGTCCGCTTTACCATTTCCTTTAAAGTCGAATGAAACTCAGCTTCCGAACCCTGGGCCTTGCAAGTTTCCTGGCCGCATCGCCTTTCGCCCTCGCCAAGGGACTGAACCACGTCTGCTTCGTGATCGTCGATCCCGTGACCCGACGCCCGGTCGAGGGTTCGGTGACCGTTACCGACGAGAACGGACGGGAAACCAAACTCGAGAGCAGCATCGCCAGCTTGGGATTCACGAAAGGCTGGAATGTTGACGAATGGGCCGTCGAAGATCGCATCGATTCCAACGCCACGATCATTAAGATCCCCGCAGGATCCAGCCTGACGCTTCAACAGAAGGACCAACTCCCGACGAAGGAGATCACAATTCACGTCAGCGCCACCCGACTTAAGCCCAAGAGCACAGGCGCAACGACCGGCACGGTACGTGACAACAACGACCTCAAAAAATTCGGCGGGGGCGCGGGTGGTAACGATAACAACAAACTCACCAAGGGCCAAGCTGGCGTCGCCGAAGACTCGGCCGGGCAAGCCCACGTCCGTGGAGAGCACAGCGAAATCGCCTACGTCGTCGACGGTGTTCCGCTTCCCGACACGCTCTCGGGTCGACAGGGTTCGATCGTCGTTCAGAGCACGATCCAAACTCTCGAAATGATCACCGGCGGATTTGCCCCCGAGTTTGGGGGGCAAACCGCAGCCGTTCTCAATATCTCCACTCTCTCCAATATCAAGGCTAGGCGTTTCGACTATTCACTCGCAGACGGAACCTATAACACGTTGACCGGCGAACTGACGGCCATGAGCCCCTTGGGAGCCAAAGCCAACGCGGTCGTGGATATTTCCGGAGGCCGAACCAAGCTCGCTCAAGAAGCCCCACAACCGACGAACCAAACCGCCCACAACGACGGAACCAACCAAAGCTACTTCAGCAAATTCCGCCTAAACCCGAACTCGAAAGACACCTTCACGCTGACAACCAGTAATAGCCCCGACCGCATCGGCATTGCCAACCGCGCCGGCCTGCCCGCATCGTTCGCCAGCGCCGGACAAGGATACGGCATATTTGGTCTTCGTAACGCGGACGGCACCCGGCCCGATGTCAACGCGGGAAACTCTGGCCTCCTCGGGGCCGCCCCGGTGCTTCTCCCCAGCCAACAACAAGCCGGGCAAGACATCAATCAATCCGAAACCAGCGAGTTCGCCACTTTCAACTATCGTCGCCAAATGGCCAAAGAAGAGTCGGCCCAGGTCGCGCTGACCGTCCTTCACAGCGGCCAAGACGTGACGAACAAGAATCCATTCGTGGACCAAAACAATCTCCCCGTCGACAACAGCATCGAGTACAACCCGACCGCCATTCGCAACGTCCACCACGTGCAGTTCACCGGCAGCTGGGAAGCTAAGAGGGGAAGTCATACACTCAAGGCTGGATTCCTTTGGGACCAGCAGTCGGGTAACGAGTCGTACCATATCGAACCCGCGTCCCAACTCGCGCTCGATGCGCTGGCGGCGATCGCTCCCAGCCTCGCGCCGCCAGGCACGACGACGGGCGCTCTGGACATCAACGGCAATCCAGTCTTCACTGCGACCGGCGCAGTGCCCACGCTCAATGTCCACCGCTCAGGTGGGTACAAGGCCGCCTACATCCAAGACACCTTTAAGCTGGGCCGCTGGACCGCCAACTACGGCGTTCGTTCGGATTGGTACAGCCAGGCGCAAAACCTGGGCCAGCAGTCGATCGACACCAATGCGATCTCTCCTCGAGTGAATCTTGAGGTCAAAGTCGACAGCAAGTCCGACGTCAAGATGTCGTTCAATAAGCTCTTCAACACCCCTCCTCTGGCCCAAGGTGCGGTCGTCGGTCAAGCCATCCAGCCGGAAATCCTCAACCAATACGACCTCGCCTACACGCACCGCATCGACCCCAACCGAACGGTGACGCTTGCCTACTACTACAAGGACATCCACAACCAGGTGGATACCGGCCTTCTCATTCCAGGAAGTCAAATCGGTCTCTATAGCGCAGTCAATCTCCAATTTGGTGGCGTCCACGGCGTCGAGTTCAGCTACGACATCACGGCTCCCAAGGGCTTTGGTTGGGACACGTATCTCCACTATTCATTCAGCGCCGCCAAGCCTAATGGCGTCGACAATACCGGTGCGCAGGTCCCCGAGTTCAACGACCACGACCAGCGGCACACTGTCGGCATCGGTGCGGCGTACACTTGGAAGTCGGGCGCGACCTTCGCCGCGACCCTCGATTACGGCTCCGGCCTCGCTAGCAGCGTCGTTGCCCCAAGTTCGAATCGAACCCCACGCGCACAAGTGGACATGCACTATTCCACAGGAGACAATCTCTTTATGGGAAAAGGCGGACTCATGCTCGACGTTTCGAACCTATTCGACGACCGATCGGTCATTAACTTCCAGTCCGCCTTCAGCGGCACGCGGTTCCAAACGGGTCGGCGTATCGGATTGTCAGTATTTGGGCATTTCTGAGTGGCGTCTTCTGGTTAGAAACTGATTTGACAGGATCGACAGGGGTGGTGATCCGTTTCCTCACGACAACCTACCAACAGACGAAGTGCGTCGACTGGAATCGTTAATCCATTGCTACAACCAAGTTGAGAGCGCTTTGGGGCACAGGCGTCTCGCCTGTGGAATTCTGAATTGCCGACTACCTCTTCGGATACCGATAGTGCCCGACAATCTTCCATCGTCCCAACACGTCTTCCTCAAGTGGTGTGCTCATGTTATGCACAACCTCAAACTTTCCACTTGGACCCTTCCGATCGGTCACCAATCCAATGTGGTCCCGGCCATTGTCGAGAATCCAATAAACCACGTCTCCCGGACGCCAATCCTGGTTTAAGGGCAACGCCGAACCTGCGGCCTTGAAATATACCGCCATGTTCTTCACCCGCCGGTGATCGATGTTCGGATCAAGTTTGCCCTTGGGATACAAAGCCATGTGCCCGCGCTTATGCTCGATGATCTTTTGCTGCAAGTCGATACCGACAGCCCGAAACGAGCGAATGATCACATCGGTGCAAACTCCCAGCTTGCGGTCCACATCTCCACCCGGATACTTTAAGCTGGTGTAGGAGGGATCGTACGTCGTGCCCCACGTCAACTGATCTCTCGCCGAAGCAATGAGTTTAGGCGCCAGTGACGTCTGGGCGAGTAGGACAATAGCGATCATAATTTTCTAAACCAACTTGAGATCGAATTCGTCCCGAATTGCTTCGAAACAAGGTGGACAGAGGAAGTACTCGAAGTTAAAATCGGTCTCATCAGAGACTGCTTTCAAGTATGCATCTGAGAAATCGTCACCCGTTGGTCGAAAGTGATCTGTACAAAGAGACGCCATGCAGAAATCGCAATGTTCATGGCATTGCACTTCGCGAAAGTAATGCCACGGAGCGGAAGTCCACAGATTGACCAACTCCTTCCACTCCTCCTCGGTACCGTCCTTAAGATCGAATTGTCGACGAACGAACGCGATGGATCGGAAGGCATGGATCACATCGATCGGAGCAAGGATGTGTTTGTTAAATTCTTCAAGCTCTTCGGCTGGAACCCACAACTCCTCGTGAATTTGAGATCCAACGATTTTCTTTTCGAACGTCGACGCGTACTCGTCGTCTATCTCAAAGCGGGTCACATAACCAGCGAAACCGGAAGTGGCATCCTTTGTGTTCCACTCCCGAGCGATCTGAATTGCGTAGTCTTCGTTCAGAACAGGATAGAAAATCGGCTGCGTTTCGAACCGCGGTGGAAAGCCTTCAAACTCAAGAAGGGCGATCTTTTGAAGCTCAGATTGGCCGACCGGACGAAAAAGTACCATTCCTAAAAATAATACTGAACATTTACTGAACTCTATGTTTCGGAATTCGTCACTTCGTCAGACCCGGAGAATACGAATGAAAATCTCTTCGAAAGCAATTTCACTTATTATTGTTTCGGCCCTCGCTGTGTCGATGGCCTTCGCTCAGGGAGGCGGCGGCGGTGGTCGCGGTCAGGGCGGCGGACGCGGACAGGGACGCGGCGGATTCCAGCGCAACAACTTTTCTGAATTGACCCTTCTTCGACGCAAAGACGTCCAGAAGGATCTCGGACTTACCGACGACCAAGTTACCAAGATCGATGACTACGCAGCAGCTCAGCGTGGCAACGGTGGTGCAGGTGGCAACCGAGGCGGCGGTGCTGGCGGCAACGGTGGTGGCGGCAACGGCGGCGGTGGCAACCGAGGCGGCGGTGGTGGCTTCGGCGGAGCCGGTGGCGGACAGCTGACCGACGAGCAGCGCGCAGCGATGGCGAAAGCGGCAGCCGAGCGACGAGAAAAGACCCGCAAGGATCTCCTCGGAATCATCAGCGAAACCCAACTCAAGCGAGTCGACGAAATCGCTCTTCAGCTTCAGGGCAACCTCGCTCTCACCAACGCAGACGTTCAAAAGGCTCTTGGCTTTACCACAGAGCAAACTGACAAGGTCAAGACCCTTCAGAAGGGTCAAAGCGACGCCATGCAGGCTCTCTTCCAAAAGATGCGAGACCAGGAAATCACGCGAGAAGATATGACCGCGACGATGGCCAAGAACAACGAGACCATGAAGACGGAGCTCGGTAAGATTCTTACTTCCGACCAAGCAGCTAAGCTCAAAGCCATGCAAGGCAAAGAGTTCAAGGCTGACGAGAACGGCGGGAATTAATAGTCTTATCTAACTGAACTCCTAAGCAAACACTCCCGGGACCGTCGTAATGGCGGTCCCTTTATTGTTTGTCAGGGAGCAGAGAGCGAAAGCAAAGGGCTGCCTCAATTGTCGAAGCTAGGGCCAACTCTGAACAATTCAGCGGGTTTTGTCGGCGGAGGCTCTCGCTATTGAGGCTCTAAATGTGAAAGCTCAGAACTCGCGGCCCGAAGCTAATCTCTCCGCCAACATCCGGTGAAACTGATGCGTCCCAATCTCTCGCTTCGGCGAGAACCGGCCTGAATGGTAAAACCGCGACTTCAGCCCCCGGTGGACTAACTCCACTACCTGTTCATCCTCTCGCTCAACCCGGTCGATGTCCGCGCCAGCGCCAACTCCCACCAACTCCGGCCTCCACACATAGCGAATGAAGGACACCTTCGTCAGTTCCATCCCCATCGGTCGGACCACGTTGATGCTCAAACCCCAAGGGTAGAAATTCAGCATCAAATTTGGAAACAGCCAATAGTAATAAGCAGCTACATTCTTCCCGAAATCCGGCGAGGTCGACGGCAAATCGAAACATCCTTCGCCACTCTTTGCCTCTCCAATTTGGAGATTTCCGTGGGCAAACGTCTCGGTCACGTAGTTGTCGTATTCCAACAGATCGTTCAAACCCGTATGCACAAATGGAATGTGGAATCCCTCAAGGTAGTTGTCAACATACAATGCCCAATGCGAACGAACCACATACTCGCGTGAGTTGGCCGGATCGAACTGAAACTCATCCATTGGCAGCCAGCCCACCCGATCTAAGACCGGAGCAAAGACTTCTTCAAAAGAAGCTGTTGGAGTGAGCGAAGCAAACATCAGCGGACCCCAAACATGAAATGGAATCTTCGTCAAATTGTCCCGTTCGGAAGGGAAGTCGCACACATCCTCGAACTCCGGCATCGACTTGAATGCACCATCGAGCCCGAATCGGCGGCCATGATACCGGCAGCGCAGAAACCGCTCGTTACCGGCACCTTCGCACACTTGCATGCCGCGATGCGTGCACACATTCGTGAGCAAGTGCAGGTGGTCTTCCGTGTCCCTCGTAAACACCAGCGGCTCCGCCAGCAACCCAGGCATGAACTCGAAAGGGAACACCTGCCCTGGAACCCGCACCGCATCCGAGTCGCCAACAAACTGCCAACTGGATGCAAAGTACGAACTCTTCCCCTGCTCATAAGCCTCAACATCTTGATAGTACGTGGCAGGAAGCGTCGACGCCCGACGAATGTCCTCGTCGACAAAGTACCGAGTGGGCATAGTTCATTCTAGACGACGAAAGACTAATCATGGGTGGCACGGGCAACGACGTCTGCCGCGGGCTGGGAGTTGCCCGTGGAAAAGTTGCCTGGAACGGACGATGGGCACATCCCAAGGACCTATGCCAACTAAGTTCCCCTCCAAGATGAGCCCGTCACATTGCAGTTCCCGACCCGATCCGGAGGATCGCAGCCCGTAGCCAGGGCGTCGAAGCGAAGCATGAGCGAAGACCCCTGGATACAATTCGCACCTGAAACAGTCCGAGGAGCGAAGCGACCCCGCCATTATGGCGGCAGATAGGCTCACCAATTTACAATCGGACTTTGCCATGCGACAGGTTCAGGATGGCAGGGTGGCCACTTGCACGCCCGACTAGCATGGGCGAGAACTAGCTGCGAGTGGATGGGGTGGATGAATTTCAGGGCAAATGTAACCTTAGGCTTATCATCAAACTCGACCAGCGGTAAGCTCAGCCTCATGACCAAAGCCGCGGCTCTCACCATCCTCACCTTCACCACCGCTGCCGCGCAAGCCGACTCCACCGCCGACTTCCTCTCCGGGAACGGGTACCACCTTTTCCTCGCCTACGGCGCCATACACACATTTCAAACGAGCAAAGAAGATGGAGTCCGCCTCATCGATTCCATGATCGCCACCACGATCGCTACCGAGGGGCTAAAAGCCATCACGAGAGAAGAGCGGCCCGATCATTCCGATCACAAGTCTTTTCCGAGCGGACACGCCTCTGCCGCCTTCACGGTCGCCGCTTTCCAAGCTACGACACACCCGAAAGAGGCGCCATATTGGTATCTCGGAGCGGCGCTGATCGGCCAGAGCAGAGTCACCCTTCACCGACATTTCGAGCACGACGTGCTGGCAGGTGCCGTGATCGGCTACCTATCCAGTACAACAGAATTGAAGTCGGGGGGATGGATTCTCAAACCTGCACCGGATGGCGCGAAGTTTCTCGGAATCTCGGTCCGGTTCTAGGCGTGCAAGTCGAGCCGCTTTCGAAGGTGGATCTCTTGCGTCAAGAACTCTTTGATGCGGGACAGCAGGCTCGGCGTTGCAGCCGGTACCAGCGTGTCCAGAAGCTCTGGGCATTTCGCCAAAAGGTCGCCAAGATGATCGGCGACGTGCGTAACATCGGTATCGAATTTGCCGGACCAGTTGCAAAGTGAACACTGCTCGGCTTCGATTCGGGTGAGGCTATTGCAAACCGGACAAACCTTCAGGCCCATAACCAGTGTCTGCATTTGACTCTCGGTTTTCGCGTTTCTGAATTGTTTGATGTCTTCCATAGCTCCTTACAAATCTTCGGTTTGTTCCTCCGACTTTCCTTACGGCTTTCTTGATCCCAAACCTACGAGTTTGCGTTAGCGTTGGGACCTTTTCGACAAGTTTGCCAAGTTCTTGAACCTGAAATCTAAAGTTGTCCAATGGTTCATACTGAGCATATGGAGGCGAGAGAGCGGCAAGTCCAGGGCGCAGCACGCCTGTCGCTTGGCTACAACTGCTTCCAAACCGCGCTCAAGCTTTTGGCGGCGTTTCTCACTGGTTCCGTCAGCCTGCTATCCGAAGGATTGCACAGCCTTAGCGACGTCCTCTCTTCATTCGTCAGCTTCGTCAGCATCCGCGCCGCCGCCGCGCCGCCCGATGAGGAGCACCCTTATGGCCACGGCAAGATCGATACGCTTGCCGGCCTAAGCGAGGCCATCGTCCTCTTCTTGTTCAGCATTTACACCGCGATCATTTCGGCTCTCAAGTTCTTCCACAAGCCCGAGATCGAGAAGATCGACGTGGGCCTCGGAATCATCATCGCTTGTACGATGCTCGGTGGGTTGATCTATAACCGAATTAACCAAGCGGCCAAGGCATCGCAATCGTTTGCGCTGAAGTCGAATTCGCAACACCTGCTCGTCGATCTCGTGACTTCGGTGGGTGTACTCCTTGCCCTCATCGTAACAAAGTTCACCGGATGGCATTATGCAGACCCAGTCTTCGGCCTTGGCCTCTCCATGTGGCTCAGCTACTCCTCGGTCAAGATGATTCACCAGGCGTTCAATGAGGTCATCGACAAGCAGATCGAACCCGCCGAACTTGAGCGGATCAAAGCCATCCTCGCCGAGGAAAGTGGGATTCTGAGCTATCACAAGCTCCGCACCAGACACAGCGGCGACATGCACTATGTCGAGGTTCATGTGGTCGTCCCGCGAACCTGGACGGTGGTCGAGGGACACGACGTGGCGGACAGGGTCGAGAAAGCTATTCAACAAGAACTCGAACCGTGCATCTGTCTCGTCCACGTCGATCCAAGCACCGAATAACCCAGGGCTATCCGTAGGTTCGACCCTTCCATTGGGTCTTTCCTTGCTTCCGCCAAACCAGCGACCGTATCATCGTGATCGACGCTCCTGTGATCGTCAGCGGAATGAAAGGAGCTGGCCAAATTGGACCCCGAATAACAAGGTCGGTCATAATCTTGCTCAGGACCAGAAGAAGATAGCCCCAAAGCGCAAGCTTCCCCAGAAGTAACCAACCCCACGCGACAAAGAATAGAAAGACCGCGAGGAAAACGGTGCCAACGGCAGAGCCTGCAATATCCGCCGAATTCTTAGACATGCCATCGAACGCTTCGCGTAACGTTTGGTACATCTCGACGCCAAGAGAATCGGAGAGATTGAGCACCTGCACAGAATGCCCGCGCCGAGCAAGCAGGCGACCAATCTGCACGTCTTCGAGAATCTCCGCTTTCACCTGCTCATAGGGGCAAAACTCACGAAGGAACGGGGTCCGCCATGCCGCGAATTGTCCATTCGTGAATCGGTTATGTCCACGACACGTGACCCGAACAAGGCCGAACGGATTGCTGGCGAGAAGAATCCACGGCACCCAACCCAGGTAAGCCGGTTCCAGTCCCTTTCCGGGGATTAGCCGTGTAAACCCGGTCACGACATTGGAATCACATGATGCCAAGAAGCCAGAAAGCCGACCGGCAAAATCCTTGGATGGACGAGTGTCCGCATCCAGGAATACCGTCCAAGGCGCCGTTGTCGCCGTGCTCAATCGGTGGCATGCCCGGTTCTTGCCGGTCCAACCCGCCGGAAGGTCTTCATCGATTGAGATAACACTCGCTCCCAGCTGGCGGGCAACACTGGCGGTGCCGTCAGTCGATTGGTCGTCGAGCACGGTGACTTTCACTCCCGACTCAATCAAAGGCGGGATGCACTGGCCAAGATTCCCCGATTCATTGCGTGCCGGAATGACAACCTCGAAGCAGAGCTCGCCAGGTTGCTTTAATCGAGCCATCCAGAAATAGTTTAGGAGTGAAACGAGGGCGAACAAGCCGTACAGCACGATGAGCAAGCCCATGATTAACTC